>CANQGC010000198.1 GCA_947600345.1 uncultured Clostridia bacterium | reverse complement strand
CGTACCACCAGATGGGGAAGCCCAGCAGTATGGTGTCGTAGGCCGCGATGTCGGCGTCCCGGTCCGCCAGCGCCGGGCGGCTGCCCTTGTCGCTCATCTCGATGGAGCTGCGGGACTTCTTGTTGATCCAGTTCAGATCGGCCTTCGTGTAGGGCACGGCGGGCTTGATCTCGTACAGATCCGCGCCCGCCACCTGCGCCAGCTCCCGCGCAACGTGCGCCGTCGTTCCGCTGGCGCTGAAGTACGCAACCAATGTCTTGCTCATGATGATTCACTCCTTAATGATTCGACTCTTCCTGCTGCCCGCGGGCTTCCGGGTGCTTGTTCTATGCTCCCATTATATCCGGGCGGCTGCACTATATCAAATACTTTGTTTTTATGCCTGTTCCATGCTCAGAAAGCATTTCGCGTGCTCGATGAACTTCGCCATGACCGTATTCATCGGCTGCTCCCGCTTCCACGCAAACGCCACGGACGCCGCGAGCGGCGGCGAGAGCGGACGGACGGCGAGCCCCGATCCTTCCACAAAGGGCAGGGAGCCCTCCACGACGATCGCGTAGCCGTAGCCCTTCTGCACGAGCAGGGCGATGTTCGTCGTCAGGTTCCCGGTGTAGGCGACGTTCAGGCGCCCGAACCGCTCCCCGAACCAGTTCGCGAGCTCCCCCTGCACGTGGAGCCGCCGTGGCAGCACCAGCGGAAGGGATTCCAGCTGCTCCGCGCGGATCGCCTCGCACTGCGCCAGGGGATCGTCCCCGCGCATCAGCACGATCCAGCGCTCCCTCCCGGCCAGACGGATATATTCGAACTTCTCCATGCTGACCGGCTCCAGCAGCACGCCGACGTCCAGATTCCCGCGCTCGATCTGCTCCTTGACCACGTCGGCGGTCGCCGTGTTGAAGTCGAAGCGCACGCGCGGGTACTTCTCCCGGAAGCTTCCGCAGAGCTCGGCGATCCGCGCCATCGCGCCGAGCTCTCCGGCGCCGATGCGGATCACGCCCTCCACCTGCTCCTCCTGGGCGGAGAGCTCCTGGATCGTCTTGTCCGACAGGTCGATGATCTCCTCGGCCCGGCGGCGCAGCAGCGTCCCCGCGTCCGTCAGCGCGATCTTCCGCGTGCCCCTGTGAAACAGCTTTGCGCCCACCTCCTCCTCCAGCAGCGCGAGCTGCCGGGAGAGGGTCGGCTGCGTGATGTGCAATACCTCCGCCGCCTTCGTAATGTTTTCCTCGCGAACGACCGCGAGAAAGTACCTCAGCACACGGATTTCCATAGGCGATCCCTCCTTCGTCTCCTGCCGGTGAACGTCCCCGGCAGGGGATCATCCGCGATCCTTCGTGCGCTCACAGCGACTTCCCCAGACGATATGCCTCCTCCATGTGGCGGCTGTTTTTCGTCATCGACGGGCTTCCGCAGCCCGTGCCGAGAATCATGCCGCAGTCCGTGAAGTTCATGTAGCGGCACAACTTCTGGTAGTGCTGCACCAGGTAGGGCATCACGTCCTCGTTGGAATCCCAGGCAGCGGCGATCAGCGCCGTCTTGAGGTGCTTCGCCGAGAGCTTCATGGTGTAGCTGTAGAAGCGGTCGATCACCATTTTCAGCTGCGCGGACATTCCGAAGTAGTACACCGGCGTGACGAACACCGCCATGTCCGCGCCCAGCAGTGCGTCCCGAATCTGCGGCACGTCGTCCCTCTGGGCGCACGGCCCGTTCATGCCGCAATGTTCGCAGCCGAGGCAGGGGTGGATGTCCATGTGCGCCGCGTCCAGTTCCACGATGGAATGCCCCGCCTCCCGCGCGCCCTTGATGAACTGCTCCGCCAGCAGGTTCGAGGAGCCCTTCCTGTGCGGGCTGCCCTTGACGACAACGATCTTCATTGGCTTCTCCCTCCTATCTTAACAGCCTTCTCACGCAGTTGTACGTGAGCTCATAGATCGTCATAAACGCGTAGTTGACGCCCGCCGCCTCCATCGCCGTCCGCTGCTTGTCGGTGACGTAGGTGTAGGGGTAGATGCCGAACATGAAGGGGAAGAAGGTGTAGAGGAAGTCCCGCTTCTCCGCCGCAGTCATGTCGGGGAAGTACTTGTCCAGGCCGGAGGCGACGGTTTGCAGCGACTCCCCGTAGCACACCTTAAATGCCGCCAGGTGCTCCGGGCGGCTGCCCGTCTCCATGTCGTAGTGGTTCATGGACATGATCTTCAAAAGCTGCGCGCGATCCTCCAGCGTGCGGGCCAGCATGTCCGCGAACTCGTCCCGGCTCATTTGCTCACGATGCGCCATTTCCTCCCGGAGCGCGGCGATCCACAGCTCGTATTCCCGCATCAGCAGTGCCAGGAAGATCTCCTCCTTGGTCTGGAAGTAGTTGTAGATCGAGGTGCGGGTGAAGCTGGTGGCGCTGCCGATCTCCTTGATCGTAATCTCCTTGAAGCTCATCGTCTGGTAGAGCTTCTCACAGGCGTTGATGATTTCTTCCCTCCGAGCGCTCGTCCGTTCCGGCGATCCCTTGGGCATGACTCCACCTCCTTATTGTGCTTTCTTGAAGGACAGGCACTTGCCGATCACTTCGCCGGTTCTGAGGTATTGGTAGGTCGGAAACTCGAACAGCACCGGCTTGAGCGCATCGTAATCGACCTTCCCTTCGGCATTGAGGCACTCCTCCGCCACGTAGGTGTTGTCGATGGAGCAGATGAAGCTCTCGAAGCCCGGCGTGTTGTAGACGTCCACGACGCTGCACTCCATCGTCAGCGGCGCATCCCGGATGATGGGCGCGCACGCATCGCCCAGGTCGTACGCAAACACGGCGGATTTGTCCGCCTTCGCGCCGCTCACCGAACCGACGTAATCCACGGACGGCAGCATGTCCTCGTTCACGAGATTGATGGACAGCTTCTTCGTCTTCTTGATGCAGCCGTTGATGAAGTGCGCGGAGGCGAGGCTGACCAGCACCCGGTTGTGCCCGATGATGCCGATATGTGCCACCAGCGTCCAGTTGGGCTTCTCATCGTTCATGGCCCCGATCACCGTCACCGGCGTCGGATACAGCGCCAACAGCGAGCCGACATTCTTTTTCACGGATCATTCCTCCAAACTTCAATTATATTGACACGGTGTCAGTATTATACCATAATACTGACACCGTGTCAATAAGCCGCAACAGATTTTTTGTAAAGTTTATATGTGGATGCGGAGGGATGCGGAAAGCAGAATGAGACCCCCATGCCTCCAACGCGGAGCCCGCTTTCTCATATAACGCTTTACATCGTGCGCATAATGTGTTATAATAGAGGGGAAGGAGGCGATCCCATGGAGACTACGACGCTGAACGTCCGCGTGGACAAGGAGCTGAAGGCGACGGCGGAGGCCATCGCCCAGGCGCTGGGCATGAATCTGTCCACCGCCGTGAACATCTTCCTGCGCCAGATGGTGAGCCACGACGGCATGCCCTTCGACGTGCGGCTGTATCCCAACGCAAAGACCCGGCAGGCGTTTGAGGATGCAAAGAACGAAGAGAACCTTTGCGGCCCCTACAATACGCTCGAAGAGCTGATGGAGGACCTGGACAATGCTTGAGCTCCGAACGACGCGGGATTTCAGGCGCGATCTGAAAATTGCCGTGCGGCGCGGGTTTGACGTGGAGCTGCTTTGGAAGGTCGTGACGCAGCTGCGCCAGCGCTAGACTCTCGCGCCGCGCTACCGAGACCACGCGCTGAAGGGCGATTATAAGGGCTTCCGGGAGTGTCACATTCAACCTGACTGGGTGCTGATCTATCGAATCAACGGCGATCGTCTGATCCTGGTGCTCTACCGCACCGGTTCACACAGCGATATACTCTGAGAAAAAGCCCCGCATCAGCGGGGCCTTTTGCTACCCTGACCTGGTCTCCCGGAGGAAATCTCCCCCGAACCCTTGCGCCGGGGGACGATTTGTGTTAAAGTAAGGAATGGAGTTTGAGGCAGGGGAAGGCAGCATGAACTACGGCGAGCTGACGCGGGGTGTGTTTCTGGAGCGGCTGAACCGCTTCGTGGCGCGGGTGGAGGTGGACGGCGTTGAGCTGTCCGTTCATGTACGCAACACCGGGCGGTGCCGGGAGCTGCTGGTGCCGGGGAACGCGGTCTGGCTGCTGCCATCCGGGAATCCCGCGCGGAGGACGCCCTATGACCTGATTGCCGTGGAGCGCGCGGACGGTCGGCTGATCAACATGGATTCCCTCGCGCCCAACCGCGTGGCGGAGGAATGGCTGCGCGCGGGCGGCATGGGGGAGATCGAGAACCTGCGCGCCGAGGTGCGCGTGGGGGATTCCCGCTTCGACTTCCGCGCGGAGTCCGGCGGCAGGCCCTTCTTCATCGAGGTCAAGGGCTGCACGCTGGAGGAGGGCGGCGTCGCCCGCTTCCCGGACGCGCCCACGCTGCGGGGCTTGAAGCACGTGCGGGAGCTGGCCGAGCTCGCCCGCGCGGGAAATCGCTGCGCGGTGCTGATCGTCATCCAGATGAAGGGCGCGCATGTGTTCCAACCGAACTGGGCGACCCAGCCGGAGTTCGGGGAGGCGCTGATCGAGGCCCGGGGCGCGGGCGTGGAGATCGTCGCGATGGACTGCGTCGTGCGCCCGGGAGAGGTGAACATCGATCGACCGGTGGCCGTGGACTTGACCCGGCCGCAAATCAAGGAGACCATATAATATGAAGACTGACATCGTCATCGTCGGCGCGGGCCCGTCGGGCATCTTCACCGCGCTGGAATACCTGCGCAAGGGCGGGAAGGGGCACATCGTGCTGGTGGAGAAGGGCCAGCCGGTGGAAAAGCGCAACTGCCCCAAGGCCAAGACCCAGAAGTGCGTCAACTGCAAGCCCTACTGCCACATCACCACCGGCTTCTCCGGCGCGGGCGCGTTCTCGGACGGCAAGCTGAGCCTGAGCCACGAGGTGGGCGGCGACTTCCCGACGCTCGTGGGCGAGGACTTCGCCCAGAGCCTGATCGACTACGCCGACAAGATCTACCTGGAGTTCGGCGCGGACACCCACGTGGAGGGCGTGTCCGACGCGGAGGCGGTCAAGGACATCCGCCGCCGCGCCATCAAGGCGGGCCTGAAGCTCGTGGACTGCCCCATCCGCCACCTGGGCACCGAGAAGGCCCAGAAGCTCTACTACGACATCGAGCAGCACCTGCTCGCCGAGGGCGTGGAGATGCTCTTCGGCTGGGAGTGCGAGGACCTTGTGCTCGACGGCGAAGTCTGCAAGGGCGTGCGCCTGCGCAAGGGGGAAAGCACCCAAGAGATTGAAGCGAATCATACGATCATCGCCACCGGCCGCCGGGGCGCGGACTGGCTCGAAGGGCTCTGCGCCGAGCACGGCATCGCCCACCAGCCCGGCACGGTGGACATCGGCGTGCGCGTGGAGTGCCGCAACGAGATCATGGAGAAGGTCAACGAGGTGCTCTACGAGTCGAAGCTCATCGGCTACCCCGCACCGTTCAAGAACAAGGTGCGCACCTTCTGCCAGAACCCCGGCGGCTTCGTGAGCCAGGAGAACTACGACAACAACCTGGCCGTCGTCAACGGCCACTCCTACAAGGAGCTCAAGTCGAACAACACGAACCTGGCGATCCTCTGCTCGCACAACTTCTCCGTGCCCTTCAATCAGCCCATCGCCTACGCCCAGAAGGTGGGCGAGCTGACCAACATGCTGGCCAACGGCCACAT
>CANQGC010000197.1 GCA_947600345.1 uncultured Clostridia bacterium | reverse complement strand
GCTCTATCACTTCGAGCTGACGGACGACGAAATGGCGCGGATGAACGCCCTCGACCGCGGCGAAAAGCACGATTGGTACTAAGAGAAAGAACCGAATATGAAAAAACAACTTTGCATTTTGCTTGCGCTCCTGCTGCTTGTTGGAGCGGTGGTATGTGGCTTCGCCACCGGTGAAATGCTCCTGGAGGAAGAAAACATGGAAGCAAGGACTTTGGTCGTCTATTTTTCTGCGACTGGCACGACGAAGGCATTGGCAGAGTACGCCGCTGATATTCTGGGAACTGATATTTATGAGATCGTCCCGGAGGAGCCCTACACAGAGGCGGACCTGGCCTACTACACGGGCGGCAGGGCGGATCAGGAGCAGGGCGATCCCTCCGCGCGTCCCGCCATCGCCGGAACCATCGAGAATATGGAAGACTATGATACGATTCTGCTGGGTTATCCCATCTGGCATGGCCAGGCACCGCGAATCATCAGCACCTTCCTGGAGAGCTACGACTTCTCCAGCAAGACGATCCTGCCCTTCTGCACCTCCCACAGCAGCGGCATCGGTTCCAGCGACACCAATCTCCACGCGCTGGCGAATCGCGCCAACTGGCTTCCCGGCAAGCGCTTCCCGGCGGGAACCTCGCGAGAGGAAATTGAATCTTGGTTGAATCAAGTGCTGTGAGCTTCAAACACTCAACAGCAGTACGCATACAAGCAAGCAAAACGAGGAAAATGAGGGGGAAGCACTCATGAAGCGGAAGTGGCGAATATTGGCACTGTTGATAGCAGTGCTGCTGGCAAGTTCCGCACTGTGCGCTTCGGCGGAACCGCTTGCATTCGAAGCGGACACAGCGGAGGAAGCAGAGCAGAATCCACCGGAGGAAGTCGCGGTAGAAATCATTGAAGATCAGCCCGAGGAAGCAGCCGCACCGGAGGAGGAAGCGGCTACTCTGGAAGAAGATCCTGTGCCGGAAGAGCCCGCAGAGACCGATTTTCTTCCCGAGAACACACCGGAACCGCAGGGTGCGGAGGAGGAGAATGAAGAAGTGTCCGTTTCGGAATCCGAGGAGCTTCTGGTGGAGGACGCGGAGGTTTCCTGGCCGGTGGCGCTCAGCGAAATCGGCTATGTCGACGCGCTCACGATCGGCGTGAAGGAAGCCGTCACGCCGGAGGTGAGCTATGTTCCGGCGTCTGCGGACGACGTGCTGACGTACTCCTCCAGCAACGCGCGGATCGCCAAGGTGGACGCCGGCGGAAAGATCACGGGCGTGCGGAAGGGCGTGGCCGTAATCACCGTCCAGTCCGCCGCGGGCGCGAGCGCATCCTGTAACGTGACGGTTTCGCCCGCGCCGAAGAAGGCTTCGTTCGCCCAGAGCAAAGGCGCGCTGGGCGTTGGGCAGGCGCAGCGCCTGGAGCTGGCGCTGAACAATGGCGCGGCATCACATCAAATCAGCTGGAACAGCAGCAACGCGGGCGTCGCGACGGTGGAGAATGGCCTGGTGACGGCGGTGTCGCCGGGCACGGCCAAGATCACGGCGACGACCTATAACAGAAAGAAGGCGAGCTACACCCTCACGGTGAAGCCCGCCGCGACGGCGATGCGCGCGGCGGAGGCCGTAAAGCTGTGCGTGGGGCAGCTGCCCTACGCGCCGCAAGTGACACTGGAGCCCGCGGACGCGCTGAGCGACATCGGCTTCGCCAGCGGCGACGAGAGCATCGTGGCCGTGAAGGACGGCAAGCTGGTGGCGCGGCGTACCGGCGGCACCAACATCACGGTGACAGCGCGCAACGGCGAGCATACCACGTCGGCGAAAATCGCGGTGACGGTGGTCGAGGCCCCGACGGGGATCGAGATCGCCAATCCGGTCGAGGCGCTGGGCATGAAGGAGAGCTATACTTTCCGGGCGAATTTGGCGGGTGATCAGGATCTGGGCGCGCACAACGTCTGGTCAAGCGACAAGCCAAATGTATTGCAGGTGGTCGACGCGGCGAAGGGCGAATTCAAGGCGCTCAAGAAGGGCGCGGCGAACGTAGCCGTCACTTCCGCGAACGGCCTGACGGCATCGGCCGCGGTCAAGGTACAGTCCGCGCCGTCGAAGCTCACGCTGAGCACGAAGAAGGGCACGCTGGGCCTGAATGAAACGGTGCAGCTCACAGCAAAATTGCCGAAGAACGCGGCGTCGCAGATCACCTGGGAGAGCAGCAATACCGCCGTCGCGACGGTAGAAAACGGCCTGGTGACGGCGGTCGCGCCGGGCCCAGCGAAGATCACGGCCCAAACATTTAACAAGAAGAAGGCCAACTATAGTATCACGGTGGCGGCCGCGCCGGAAAGCATCGACGTTCCGCCCTCGCTCGCGCTGGGCGTGGGCCAGAAATACACACTGGACGTCGCGCTCGCGCCCGCGAATTCGGCGGGAAAGCTGATCGTCGCAAATTCGAACGAAGCCGCGGTGCAGCTGGACAAGGGCGAACTCCCGGCGGCAAATTCCGCCAGCCTCAAGCTGACGGCGCTCGCTCCGGGAAGCGCCACGCTGCACTTCGAGAGCTACAACGGCCTGAGCGCCACCTGCGAGGTGTCCGTGTACTCCGCGCCGACGTCGCTGCGCATCACGAACGCCGTGACGCTCGGCAAAGGCGAGACCTACCAGTTGCTGGCGGAGAACGATTCCAACGAAGCGCTGCTGGCGCATTGCAAGTGGAAGAGTTCGAACAAGAAGGTTCTGCAGGTGGGCGGCTCCGGCAAGCTGACGGCGAAGAAGACCGGCACGGCGAAGATCACGGTGACGCTCCCGAAGGGCAACAAGACGCTTTCGTCGAAGTCGGTGAAGATCCGCGTGGTCGCCGCTCCTAGCGGCGTAACGCTGGATTCCGCCAGCGCCGACCTGCGCATCGGCGGCGAGCTGCAACTGACGGCGACCCTCTCTCCCGCCAATTCCGCCTCGCAGATCAGCTGGACGAGCAGCAACGAAGCCGTGGCGCAGGTGGACGGCAGCGGCAAGATCACCGCCGTGGGCGGCGGCGAAGCGACGATCACCGCGCAAACCTTCAATGACCTGAGCGCGGACTGCGCCGTGACGGTGGCGAGTCCGGAGGCGCCGGAGATCACGATCAACGGCGAACCCGCGGGCGGCGAAATTCCGGAAGTCTCCGACAGCGTCACGCTGGGCTGGTCGAGCCCGGTTCCCGCGCAGAGTTACGACGTGGAAGTTGCCGGCGAGGACGGGGCCGCCATTCTGGACTTGCAATCGACGAGCGAAACCAACGCGATCATCGAGAAGGAACAGATGGTTTCGGACGCGATCTACACCGTGCGCGTGACGGCCACGTACAACCTCAATGGCGTAAGCAGCACGGCAAGCTGGAGGGCTCGATTCAAGTACATCGACCCGAACGCCGTGCAAGGTGGCTCCACCCTGGTCGCCTACTTCTCAGCGACCGGCACGACGAAGAAGCTGGCCAAGTACGCTGCCGATATTCTGGGGGCCGACCTCTACGAGATCGTCCCGGAGAAGCCCTACACAAAGGCTGACCTGGCCTACAACACCGATTGCCGGGCGAATCGCGAGCAGGCAGATCCCACCTCGCGCCCCGCCATCGCCGGGAGCGTTGAGAACATGGAAGCCTATGATACGATTCTGCTGGGCTATCCTATCTGGCATGGCCAAGCACCGCGAATTATCAGCACCTTCCTGGAGAGCTACGACTTCTCCGGCAAGACGATCCTGCCCTTCTGCACCTCCCACAGCAGCGGCATCGGTTCCAGTGACACCAATCTCCACGCGCTGGCGGATCGCGCCAATTGGCTTTCCGGCAAACGCTTCCCGACGGGAACCTCATGGAAGGAAATTGAATCTTGGTTGAATCAAGCTCTATGATACCATCATAGGCAAGGTCGACAACGAGGACAGCCTTTTCATGCAATCCCCGGCCAGAAGCGCAAGAATTACGATGATTCTTAATAAATTACCGGTATAGCGTAAGGTTTGCATCCATGCGGAAGGGCCTATGAAAAAAGGAATCTGACGATGCAAAAGAATCAGGATGCGCATAGAATACGCGATGAGCTGTGGGTGCGTTGCCCCCGCTGCAATCAAAAGACGCGCATTAAGGTGTACCCGGATACAGTCCTGCTGAACTTTCCGCTGTACTGCCCGAAATGCAAACGAGAAACCATCATCAACGTCGTACAACTAAAAATGGTGATAAGCAAAGAGCCAGACGCATAAGACGCAGAGCCTGCTTCCCGAATGAATCGGGACGCAGGCCCTTTTTTGCTATCCCAAAGACTCAACGCCATACAGGACGAATGTGCGGCGCGCAAGGACAAGCGAAGCCGAATCGCCGCCTTCTTGAAGGAACTGAACAAGATTGGAACGCCTGTCACGGAGTTTTCCGAAGAAATGTGGATCGCGCTCGTAGAGAGGGTGGATATCCAAAGGGATGGAACTGCGGTCTTCACCTTTAAGAATGGATCAACGGTTGATGTGAAATAAGGGACAAAAGGCCCACATGCTTTGGTAGGAGCGCCAAGTCATGTGGGCCTTGTTGCGTCAGAGAATAAGGCGTTTTTATTCATTCGGATGTACAGTTCACAGCGGCTTTGCATGCATCGAAAGGGCTCGGCGTGTGGCGGCGGATTTTCCGCTTTGTGTGCAGCGCAATCTCCGGGGCACGCTTGGCGGTGTGGGAATGATCCGACCAATGAAGGAAACTCAGTCGCTGACGGTCGAGGCGGTTGACAATGTAGCCCCGCCGTGCTATAATAGTTCAAAACAGAACGTTTTATTTTGAACTAAAGGAGTGTGCCCGCGATGATTCCGATGAACATATGGGATATTCAGCTGCCCCTGCGATCGCTGTATTCGAAGTGCATCGAGCCCGTGTGCAGGCGGTACGAACTGACCCGAACGGAATTTGACATTCTGCTGTTTCTGGCCAACAACCCGAAGTATGACACCGCCGCGGCAATCTGCGAAGTTCGCTACCTGACGAAGTCCCACGTCTCCATTTCGCTGCGCTCGCTGCGGCGAAACGGTTATATCGCCTATTCCGTATCGGAGGGGGACAAGCGGCGAATTCATCTGAAGGTGACGGAAAAGGCTGTGCCCGTCGTGCGGGAGGGGCGCAAGCGACGGGACGATTTTGCTGAGATCATACTCTACGGCCTGAACGAACAGGAGCGAACGCAGTTACACTCCTGCATCCAAAAGATCAATGAAAACATCCAAAACTGTCTGGAGGCGAGCGCGATATGATGGCGAAGGTCTTGGTGTGCTTTCTCGCGGGAATCGGCGCGGGGCTGGGAACCGGCTTCGCCGGGATGAGCGCGGCAGCGGTCATTAGCCCCATGCTCATCACCTTCCTGCATATGCCGGCCTACCAGGCGGTGGGCATCGCGCTGGCGAGCGACGTGCTGGCGAGCGCGGTCAGCGCCTACACCTATGGGAAGAACAAGAACCTGGACGTGCGCAACGGCCTGGTGATGATGGCCGCGGTGCTGCTGTTTACGCTGGTGGGAAGCTGGGTAGCGAGCCGCGTGCCGAACGCCACGATGGGCAGCTTCTCCGTGTTCATGACGATGCTGCTGGGCATCAAGTTCATCGTCAGGCCGGTGATGACCACGAAGGAGGCGATGGCCGCCGTCAGCGCGAAGAAGCGCATCCTTCAGTCGGCCATTTGCGGCGCGGGCGTAGGCTTCATCTGCGGCTTCATCGGCGCGGGCGGCGGCATGATGATGCTGCTCCTGCTGACCAGCGTGCTGGGCTACGAGCTCAAGACGGCGGTGGGCACGAGC
>CANQGC010000196.1 GCA_947600345.1 uncultured Clostridia bacterium | reverse complement strand
CGGGCGACCTCGTAGTTCTCCCGGGAGGTCACGCCGGGGTTCTCCCAGTCGGCGTAGTTGATCTGCAGCTGCACGAATCAGGCCGAAGCCCAGCTTCGGCGTTCTCTCTCCGAGGTACTTCTCCATCTTCAGATTTCCTTCCTCACCCAGGCGGCGACGGCCGCCTCCGACTTCGCCGCGTCCGCGCCGTGCACGGCCAGACCCCTTCCAAACTTCGCGCCCACGCATACCTTCTTCAAATCCCGCTCGCAGTACGTTCGCCCCTCCCTTCGGCGTCGTTCCACTCTTGCCATCCGTCGCCGCGCGGATCAGTCGCGGCGTTCACAATCGCACTATAGGCAACACCCGCGCCGTGTCAATCCGCCGCCGCGCTCCTCCCGGGGCAAAATCAGCGGAGCAGGTTCACGGTCAGTATCGCCGCGCCCAGCACCGTGAGCACCACGCCCACGGCGCGGTTCAGCGTCTTGGGCGTGGCCCGGTTGGCGAACAGCGCCGCGATGCGCGCCCAGAGCAGCGTGAATGCCACGCAGAGCACCAGGCAGCCGGTGTCCGGCACGCCGCCGATGGCGAAGTGGCTCATCGCCCCGGTGAAGGCCGTGAAGCTCATGATGAACACGCTGGTGCCCACCGCCGTCTTGAGCTCGTAACCCAGCACGCTGGTCAGAATCAGCAGCATCATCATGCCGCCGCCCGCGCCGATGAAGCCGCAGATGAAGCCGATGCCGCTGCCGCAGAGCAGCGATTGCACGATTCGCTTCCTCGCGCTGACCGCCGCCATCGCCTCCTTGGTGGTCATCACGGGCTTGACGATGAATTTGATGCCCAGCAGCATCGTCATGAACACCGAAAATCCGCCCATCGTGGCGTTGGGAACCCGGCTCGCCACCCAGCTTCCCACGAAGGTGAACGTCAGCACCGCCGCCATCATCACCAGCCCGTTGCGGATGTCCAGGTTCCCGTTCCTGCCGTAGGTGTAGGCGCTCACGGCGCTGGCAAGCACGTCGCTGGCCAGCGCGATGCCCACCGCCTGATAGGCCGGCATCCCCAGGAAGGTAATCAGCATCGGACTGATCACCGCCGCCGCGCTCATGCCCGCAAATCCCGTGCCCAGGCCCGCGCCGATCCCCGCCAGAAAGCAGACCAGCACCTTCGCCATCACTTCGCGCGCACCTCCAAATATTGCTTGATGTTTTGCTCCATGCAGGAGAAGTAGCCCCGCAGCCGCCGGTGATCCTCCTCGCTCAGCCCGCCGGTCACGATCTCGAAGAACTCCCGCTGGCAGCGCCGCCCCTCGGCGACCACCGCGTCCGCGCGCTGCGTCAGCTTCAGCCGCACCATCCGCCGGTCGTCCTCCCCGGGGAACTTGGCGACGTAGCCGCTCGCCTCCAGCGACTTGAGCGACGTGGACACGTGCGACTTCGCCAGGTGCCGCACTTCCGCGATCTCCGCCGCGGTATCGTGGCGCGGATTGTTCGCCAGGAACAGGAGTATGTCCAGCTCCGTGCGGGTCACGCCGAAGCCCTTGCACACCGGCTCCACGCACAGCGAATACAGCGACCGCAGCGGAAACTGCATGTCCCAAATTCCCCAGGGCGCGCTCATGCGCTCACTTCCCTTCCGATATATGGTTCGAAACAGAACGTTCAATTGAGAACTATACCGCGAATTTCCCCGCCTGTCAAGCGGGAATCGGGAGGTCGTGAAGAATTTACCCACGCGGACGGGCGAAGCCCTCCGCAAAAAGGGCGGAGGGTGAAGAGTTTCCAATTTATTCATCGCCGGTTCGCACTTCGGTCACGCCGGGGGTGTATGATAAACTGGACCGGCTGCGGGATAATTCTCCCGCGCCGGGAGAGAATCCATTCTAAATAGGATGGAGGAAGGCGGGACAATGGACATGGAGAGGATGCGCAGCCGGGCGCTCTGCGCGGTTCTGGCGCTGGCGATATTCGCGCTGGCCTTCTGCGCGCTCGCCCAGGACGCGGTTCAACCGGGCGAAGCAGCGCTCCCCGGCGCGGCGGAGATCGACCTCGCCGCCGCTCCGGAGGCGATGCCCTCGGGCGTCAAGCGGGAGGGCGAGACCGTCACGATCACCTCCGGCGGCAGCTACCGCCTGCACGGGGCGCTCGAAGGGCAGCTCGTCGTGGACGCGGACGGCAAATCGCGCGTGACGCTGGCGCTGGACGGCGTCGATATTTCGAACCCGTCCGGCAGCGCCATCTGCGTCGAGAACGCGGGCATCGTCACGCTGCTGCTTCCCGAGGGCAGCGTCAACCGCGTCACCAGCGGCAGCCCGGCAGCGCTGGACGGCAGCGCCGTCGATGCGGACGCAGAAGGCGGTGCAATCCACGCGAAGGACGATCTGACCATCGAGGGCGCGGGCGCGCTGTTCGTGGGCGGCTACATCAACAACGGCATCCATTGCAGCGACGATCTGACCATCTCCGGTGGCAAATTGGAGATCGAGGCCGTGCGCAACGGCGTCAAAGGCAAGGATTCCGCCACCATCTCCGGCGGCGAACTGAAGATCACCTGCGGCGGCGACGGCGTGGTCTCGGATGAGACCGAGGGCGAGGGCAACGGCGCCGTGAGCGTATCGGGCGGCAAGCTCGAAATCGTCAGCGCCGGGGACGGCGTGCAGGCCGAGGCGCTGCTGAACATCTCCGGCGGCGAGCTCAAAATCCAATCCGGCGGCGGCAGCGCGAACGCCCCGGCCCACGAGGAGGAATTCGGCGGGCGCGGCTTCGGCGGCAGATTCAAGGGCTTCGGCGGAGGCCGGAAACGCGATCGCGGCGACCTTCCCGGCGAACCCAGCGAAGCGCCCACCCCGCCCAGCGATAATTCCGGCGAAGCGCCCGGTGGTTTCGGAGAGAACCCCGACAGTCTTCCTCCCTCTGGCGGCGCGCCCGGCGAAATTCCCGACGCCCCCGGCGAGGCAAACGCCGCCTCCGCGGCGGAGGAGGCGGAACCCGACGGCGCGAAGGGACTCAAGAGCGGCGGCATACTGCGCGTATCCGGGGGCAGCATCGCCGTGGACGCCTCGGACAACGCGCTCCACGCGGACGGCGACGTGGAAATCACCGGCGGCAGCCTGACTCTCTCCTCCGGCGACGACGGAGTGCACGCCGACGACAGCCTGCGCATCGGCGCGGGCGCAATCGCGATCGAGACCTCCTACGAGGGCATCGAGGCGAACCAAATCGCCATCACCGGCGGCAATATCTCCGTGACCGCCACGGACGACGGCCTGAACGCCAACGGCGGCGCGCAGACGTTCCGGGGCCGCGGACCATTCCAGGACGCGCAGCCGGAAGAGGAGGGCGAGACGCCCGTTCTGCGAATCACCGGCGGCGAAATCCGCGTCAACGCCGAGGGCGACGGCCTGGACTCCAACAGCGACATTCGCATCGAGGGCGGCCTCACCATCGTGGACGGCCCGTCTCACAGCGGCAACGGAGCGCTCGACTCCGGCTCGGAATCCGGCGGAAGCTGCCAAATCTCCAGCGGCACAGTGCTGGCCATCGGCGCGGCGGGCATGGCGGAGAGCTTCGACGCGGGCTCCGAGCAGGCGAGCCTGCAAGTGAACTTTGAGGAGTTTGTTCCGGCGGGAAGTGCGCTGAGCGTGACCAAAGCGGATGGAAAGGAGCTGATTTCCCACAGCGCGGCGAAGGATTTTTCGTCGGTGGTGTTCAGCTGTCCGGAAATTAAGATCGGGGATGCGGTGACGGTCTCCGCAGGGGAACAGACGCGGACAGTGACGGTTACGGAGGTTTCCGCAAGGAACAGTGGCCGCTGGGGCCGGTAACTGGCAGAAGGCCCCAGCGTAACCCCAGAAGGGAGAATCCAAGGAACCTCAGGTTCCTTGGTGAGGATTCTTAAGGGGCAAAGCCCCTTAAGGCACCACCGCACAGAACGGCGGCACGTCAGGCGACGCCGTTCTGTGCGGTGGTGCCTATACGGCGTCTCCTCTACATTCTATAAGGAAGCTATGGCTTAGGCAAGCACGAAGCGTTTGCATTCTTATTCGCAGCTTAGGAAGGTAATTGAAACGTTCGGCGGGCTCGAACGAAGCATCCGTTTGCTGTTTTGAAAAGGGAAGCCATTCGGCTTCCCTTTTCAAAAGACGCTTCGAGCGGCCCGCGGCATGGAGGCGATGGAACGTTGGTTCGAATTGCCCATCTAAGATTGAACGCCGCGGGCCGTTTGGGTGACGCTGGGCTCCGCCCAGACCTGCTTAAGGGACTCTGTCCCTTAAGAATTCCTGCCAAGGAACCTGAGGTTCCTTGGATTCTCCCTTCTGGGGTTACGGCGAGGCCTTACCCCTTCCACCCCGTGCAATCGATCTCCCCGTTCAAATCCCACAAATTCTCCCATCCCGCCGCGCCGGGCCAGAGGAAGTTCTGGGCCTTGATGATCCGGCGGCCGGTGTCGATGCGCGTGAGCGTCTCGAACTCCGCGTCAGTCAGCGGGTCCTCGGTGACGCAGCGCAGGTTGCTCACGTATTCGTTTTCATAGATGGAGAACGGGATCGGCATGTGGCCCCTGCGCACCGCCCACTTGATGCAGATCAGCGCCGGGTGCACGCCGTGGGCCCTGGCGATCTCCACCACCTCCGGCATCTCCATCACGTTCACGTCGTCGGGCAGCTTGTCCCGGGCAGGCCGCGTGGGCGAGCCCAGCGGACAGAAGCCGATCATCAGTATCCCCTCGCGCTGGCAGAAATCGAACAGCTCCGGCTGCTGGAAGCCGGGGTGCAGCTCCACCTCGTTGAACTCCGGCCGGATGCGGCACAGCGGCAGCATCGCGCGCAGCTTCGCCTCCGTCATGTTCGATACGCCGATGTGCTTCACCAGGCCGAGCTCCACCAGCCGCTCCATCTGCCGCCAGGTCTCCATGAACTCGTCCAGCAGGAAGGGGTGGGAGTTCGGATTGCGGTAGTCCCGGGCGCATCCCGGCGGATGGTAGTTCGGGAAGGGCCAGTGAACCATGTAGCCGTCCAGGTAGTCCAGCCGCAGGTCCTTCAGCGTCTTCGCGCAGGCGATGAGCACGTCGCCCCGGCCGTGCATGTCGTTCCAGACCTTGGAGCTGATGAACAGCTCCTCCCGGGGGATGCCGCCCTCTGCCATCGCCGAGGCCAGCGCTTCGCCGATGTCCGGTTCGTTCTGGTAGGCCGCGGCGCAGTCGAAGAAGCGGTAGCCCGCCAGGGCCGCGCCCTTCACCGCCGCGCCCACCTGCTCCGGCGTGAAGCGATCGTTGCCGAAGGTGCCCATGCCCACGACGGGAACCTCCGCGCCGCTGGACAGCTTGAACTTGGGCACGAGTTTGGGATCGATGAACGTCATGTTATTTTGCCTCCTCTTCCTCGTCAAACTTGCCGCAGCGGATCAGCACCTTGCCGTCCCTGGCGTAGAGCCGCTGGGCAAACACGTCCGCGATGTCCTCCAGGTCCACCACCTGGGTGATGATCTCCTCCGTGCGCACGATGCCCGCGCGCATCAGGTCCAGCGAGCGCGCCAGCGTGTCGGGGTTCACGAAGCAGCCCCTGACCGTCAACTCCTTCTGGAACAGCTCGAAGGGCTTCAGCCGCATCTCGTCGTCCGGGCCGGTGAGGCCGAAGAGCATCACCACCGCGCCGCGCCCGGCATAGCGCACCGAGTACTCGTTGGTGGAGACGAGCCCCGCGCAGTCGATCACCCGGTCCACGCACTCCACGCCATGCTCCGCCAGCAGCGCATCGGTATCCTCGCGCAGCGGGTCGATGCCGAAGTCCGCGCCCAGGCGGATCGCCTTCTCCCGGCGGGCGGCGTTGGGCTCCACGGCGATGATCG
>CANQGC010000195.1 GCA_947600345.1 uncultured Clostridia bacterium | reverse complement strand
TGTACGCCCGGATGCGGCGCGCCACGATCAGCCAGTTGAAGTAGGTGCCCACGGCCAGACCGATGACGGTCCAACCCGCATCCGCCACGCCGGAGATGTAGGCCAGGCCGGGCACGCCCAGCAGCAGCCAGGAGGACATATCGGACGCCTCGGCGCTCATCGCGGCGGTGAGCGGGCCGAGCTTGCGGCCGCCGAGGTAGAAGTCGCCCACGTCCTTGGTGCGGCGCGAGTAGAAGTAGCCAATCAGGATCATCGCGAGCAAATACAGCGCGATGGCCAGGAGCATCAGGATTTTTTCCGAAGTCATAGTTTCAACTCCCCAAACAGAATGGGGATAGTATAGCACAATTTTCTTTAGAAGAAAATACAGAATCTAGTTTGAACTAGATTCTGAACCTTATTTCAGACTTTGCTTTTATTTTGCTGGTATAGCGGATGTTTTTTGATAGAATGATTTTAGACTTTATGAAATACGAAATGTATAATCTTAGTTGATCTTCGGTTAAAACTTGCGCCTGAGGGCGCATGCCGCTGCTTCGCAGCGGCATGGGGTTCGGAATCCCCACTGGGGATTCCGGTCAGCGGCGGCCCTGCGGGCCGTCGCTGCTGCCTCACGGCAGGGGCCCCTCCCGGGGGGCCAAGGAGAGATGGGGAGCGTCAAGCGCTCCCCGTTCCCTCCTTGGATTCTCCCCTCCCTTTCCTGACCAGGGCTGCGGCCCTGGACCCGGGGCTGGCTGAGTTCGTATTGCGGAAGGTTCCGTTATCGGGCCGACAATACCGGCCCTCTGGTGGGTTTGGTTTTTGGGTTACGGGGGCTACGGGGGCTACGGGAGAATGGGGGTTACGCCTCCACTTCGCTTCGGCGGGGCTGCGCCCCGGACCCTGCTGGTTAGTTTGGGGGACGGATGGTGGTGGGTTGCCTCGGCTTCGCCTCGGCGTGGGGGTTACACCCCCTGGCCCCTGCGAGTTGGTTTTGGGGTTGGCTTGAGGTACTTGGTTGGGGGACAAACGAAGAAATCTGGCGCTCGGATCTATGGCGCCAGATTTCGTGCTTTGTAGTATGGCATCTTTAGAAACGCAACGCAGGACTTTGGGCGGTCGGCCTTATGCCGCCCAAAGTCCGTCGCTCAGTCGCGGCAGCAGGTGGAAGGCGGCACTGCCGCCTTGTAGTCGGACATGAACATGGGGAGCATGCGCTGGGCGTAGGCGGCGAGGGAGTATTCGCCGTTGCAGAGGCACCAGTCGTACATCAGGGCGCGCTCGCAGAGGGCGTAGGTCTTGACGATGTCGTTGACGGAGTATTCGGACTTGAGCTCGCCCTTCTGCTGGCCCTCGGAGATGATCGTGCGCAGCAGGCGGTAGTAGATGCGGTTGTGGTCGAGGAGGTGCTTCTCGGCGTGGGTGACGAGCTGGTTGGAGATCAGGCGGGCGAGGAGGTCGAGGGAGACGCGGTCTTCGATCATGCGGAAGAGCTCGCGGTTGAGGTACATGAGCTTGTCGAAGGCGTGCATGTCGGGGTCGAGGGTCTCCTTGAGCTCGGCGTACTTCTCGTCGAAGAGGGTGGATAGGGAGCCGAGTAGAGCGTCCTTGCCCTCGAAGTAGTGGTAGAAGGAGCCCTTGGACGTGCCGGAGCGCTCGATGATCTCCTCGATGGTGGTGTCGTCGTAGCCCTGTTCGTAGAATAAGGCCCAGGCCGCGTTGATGATTCGCCCCCGGGTGTTGCGCCCGTCCCGCCGCGCCATAGTATCGCCTCCCGAGTCTATTATAAGGGAGGAACGAGCTTTTTGCAAGCTACGCCGCGGCAGCGCCGGCCACCGCCTTTGCCCCTAGGCGGCGCGCCGGCGCAGGGAGGCCTTCGCCTTCTGAATCAAATACACGATCCAATAGTTCGCGATCACGGTGGCGACCGTATAGAGCGCGCGCAAAAGCACGCTCGCGCCCGCCAGATGCCTTGCGCTGACCATGGTGTAGAACCGCATGAGGAGGATGTTCCATATGTAGATCAGCAGACTGTTTTTGCCGGACCACTCCAGGAAGCGCATGAGCCTTCCGTTTCCGCCAAAGCGATCGAAGGCGCGGGTCAGCACCAGGCACGTCACGGGCGCAATGATGCAATAGCACAGCCACATGCTGGCGATGATCGGCTGGAGCTCCAACTCGGAGAGCAGATAGGCGACCAGAAAGAGCGGCAGCGCGAGCCAAACCAGCGAGCGATACTCCTGCTGGGTCAACCTGCGATCCTCCTTCAGCCAGAATCCCGCCACCATGCCGATCATAAAGATCGGGAATCTCGAATAGCCGGTCAGCAAGCTCTCCCTGTTCAGGACATCGACGAGCAGGAACATGCTCAACAGCGACAGGAAAAAGAGCAGCGCCGCCCAGGCCCACCGGGTCTTCCTGCGGCGAAGCAAGCGGTACAGAGGCGGCGTGATCAGGTAGAACAGCAGTATGAAGGAGATGTACCAGTTGAAGCCCCTGTTCCGCACCAGATTGCTGACGCCCAGGCACGTCATGAGCACGTCCAATATGCCAAATCTGCCGATGATCAGGAGAATCACGCAGTACGCCGCAATCCAGGGCATCGCTTCGAGATAGATCCTGCGCGCGCGTCGCTTGTAGAAGTTCCACACGCTGGGATCCCGGCTCAGCGAATAGACCATACCGATCCCCGAAACAAACAGGAAAATATCGACGCCCATGTTGCCCATCCGCGTGATAAAGTTCAGCGGAAGGATGTAGTGTCCCATCAGCTTTCTGCTGTGCAGAGCGATGACGCCCATCATGCCGATGCCCATCAGATGGCTGCGGTACTTGCTGATGCTCGTCAGCGGGACTGTGCCCTCAGGCTCCGGCGCCTCGCCTCCCCGGAGCGCCAGCAGCGCGAAGATGGCGGCGCCACCGCAGATTCCACCCAGCTGAAGCCAGGGGTTGACAACGTAATACACTCCTCCCCAGTGTCCGATCACCAGGTTGTAAACCTTCTGGAACAGCACGTACGCCGCGCCCACCCCCAGGGGACACAGCCAGGCGCGCCGCTTCGATTTCGGATTCCAGGCGAAAAAGGCCCATGCGAGCGCAAAGCCCATCACCAGGAAAGCCGCCCACTGAAAGCGCGCGTCATAGACGGCCGACAGAAACGGATACTCCTCGCACCGTTCGCTTAAGTCGCGCAGGCACAGCCAAAACACCAGGTCGATCCCAGCCAGCGAGGTGGAGAGGAATCGATTCCTCCGCCACATACACACCCCTCCCTTGCGTTGCATACCATCATTATAGCACGCTCCCGCACGGTTCAGCAAGCCAGTTCTCCCAATCTCTCGGCAAACTCCCGCCCACGCCCCATCGCCGATCCCCAGAAGGGAGAATCCAAGGAACCTCAGGTTCCTTGGCAGGTCTGGGCAGCGCCCAGCGTAACCCCTGAGGTTGCGCACAGAAGGCGGTTCCGGTTTGAGGCAAAAGGCAGCGCTTCCAGCGGCCCGCGGTATCCATCCAAAGTGTGGCAATGCGAACTATTGCCCCATCGCAACCATACCGCGGGCCGCGGCGGCGATTTTTTGTGCGGGAGGGGAATCCCCACTGGGGATTCCCCTCCCGCACAAAAGAGTCCGCCACTAACTCTATAAACGATCGCCGCAAGCGCCCGCAAGCGATGGAAATGCGAACCAGCGTCTCAAAAGAGCGCAATGTCCGGTTTCGCCGCAATGTACCGGGCAGGCTTCGCCTGCGAGTTAGTGGCGGCTCCCTTTGCTTGGGTCGCGTTGCTCCCAAGCAAAGGTGTCGCCGCGGCGGCCCGCGGTATAGTTGCGGTGGAGCGTTGGTTCGCATTATCCGGCTTGGGATAAGTGCCGCGGGCCGCATGGGAGCGATGCCTTGCGCTTCGAACCGCAACAGACTGCTATGCGCAACCTTAGGGGTGACGCTGGGCTCCGCCCAGACCTGCTCAAGGGGCTTTGCCCCTTGAGAATCCTCACCAAGGAACCTGAGGTTCCTTGGATTCTCCCTTCTGCTGGCGCGCTGTTTCCTGGCGTTCATCCATAAATCGCGTTCAACGTCTCCGCCATGTCCTCAAAGCCGCTCTCGCCCCGCATCCAGGCGTCCAGCGCGGCTTCGGCTCCGGCTTTGGCATCCTTCGTTTCGCCCCGCTCGTCCAGCCATACGTCGCCCACCCGCTCACGGTAGTTCTCGATCTCCTCCGCCGTGACGATGCCGTCGCTCCACTCCACCAGCTCGTCGGCGGGGGTGGCGAAGTCATACCTCAGGCGCTCGTAGACGTGCTGGTCGCCCGAAAGCATCTGCGCGCGCAGATAGGCGTACGCGAGCTCCTCCGCATCGGTCGCGGGATTGACGCGGTCAATGTAGCAGCCGCCTCCGCTGATCCTCTCGTCCTCCGGGCGAATCTTCAGCGTGCAGTCTACCTTGAAATCGAACAGGAACATCGGATCGTAAGCGTCCCCGAGCAGGTTGAGCAGCGGCTGCGAATCTTCGCTCCAACTTAGATTGTCGGTGAAGCGCAGCGCGTCGAAGTCGATATCCCGCAGCGCCTCGAGCGCCGCGCGGAAGTCCTCGCCGCCGAAGTCCGGCTCCATGCCCCGCGCCGCCCAGCTTCGCGCGAAGCTGGGCGCCATATTCCGCGCCAGAAGCTGCGCCGGGGGAATGCCGCCGCTCTCCTCCTGGGAGGGATAGATCGGATACTTACTCGCGTCCGGGCTGTGGGAGAGCTCGCCGAGCTTCCGCAAAAGCTCCAGCCAGGTCTCCGGCAGCTCGCCCAGGCCGAGCTCCGTCCAGTGCGCAGGGCTGATGGACACGTCCGAATAAGCGGCGAAAGTGCTATTCGGGAAGCCGATGTACGCGCCGTCCTTCGTCACGTACTTGCGCACGCCCTCGGGCATCCGGTCGATCTCCGCGCAAATTGCCTCGTCCGCGATGGGCTTGCCCCAGCCCGCGTCGCGCAGCACGCCATCCATGTTGCAAAAGGACGACACCAGGTCCGCCTTCGCCTCGCCGGAGATCAGCATCTCCCTGTATTCCGCCTCACCTTCATATTCCGCCGGATTGTCCATCGGATCGCTCACCAGCGTGAGGTTCGGCATCGCCGCGCGCAGCTCGTCGCTCATGAACGTGCCGAGATTGCCGCCCACCACGAGCTCCGTCACCGCGCCGGGGGCATCGTCGAAGTTGAAGATTTCCGCACGGCCGTCGATGATGACGTAGCTGTTCTCACCGATCAGCAGTCCCCGTCCCGGATCGCCGCCGGACAGCGCCACGCGCCGGGCGCTGGCGACATCGAAGTTCGGCGCTTCGTAGATCGCGGAACCCAGCTGATAGTAGAGCGCGTTCGTGGCATCGCGGCAGGCGAAGCTGTTCGGGCGGCTGCCCTCGGGGAACTCCGTCCGCATTTCGCAGCTTCCGTCCGCCTCGATTCGGTAGATCGCCGTCTGCCCTTCAGAGGGCATGGCGGCCAGGTAGGCGCTCTCGCCGGCGAACAAGCGGTATCCGTCGCCAAAGTACACCTCGCCTGACTTCGCCAGCTCCGGAAGTTCGAGCTTCGCGACCTCCCCGCTCGCCAGCTCGCAGGCGTAGAGCGCGTACTCCATCGTGCCGAAGTAACCGTCGGGGGACACGTCCGCATACCCGAGGATGTAGAGCCTGCCGCCCGCCGCGACCGCGTCCTCGACCTGGTAGCACGCGCCGGGCTTCGACGAGGCGAGCTCGTCCGCGCTCAGCCGCGCCAGTTCGTCCACGGTGAAGCCGCCGTCCGGGGTGAACGTCAGCCTGCCGATGGCGTACTCCCGCGGGCCTGATTCTTCGAAGAAATCTTCCTCGTCCTCGCAGACGGCGTAGAGCGCGTTCCCGTCC
>CANQGC010000194.1 GCA_947600345.1 uncultured Clostridia bacterium | reverse complement strand
TCGATCAGGTAGGTGGACTGGATCGGCACATCGCCGAAGCGCAGGTGGGACACGGTGATGCCGCCGGACTTCTTCGAGTCATAGGAGAAGTAGGCCTGCACGTACTTGTCGGTGTGGTCGCCGATGATCTTGATGGAGTTCTTGTTCGCGCCAACGGTGCCGTCGGAGCCCAGGCCGTAGAACATGCAGGACACGGTGCCGGCGGGAGCTGCGTCGATGGTGTCGCCCAGCGGGAGGCTGGTGTGGGTCACGTCGTCATTGATGCCCACGGTGAAGTGGTTCTTCGGCTCGGCGGCGGCCAGGTTGTCGTAGACGGCCTTGACCATCGTCGGGTTGAACTCCTTGGAGCCCAGGCCGTAGCGGCCGCCGACCACCTTGATGTCGGTGCGGCCCGCCTCGAGCAGCGCGGAGCAGACGTCCAGGTACAGGGGCTCGCCCAGGGAACCGGACTCCTTGGTGCGGTCGAGCACGGCGATCTTCTTGCAGCTCGCCGGGATCGCGGCCAGGAAATGCTTCATCGAGAACGGACGATAGAGGTGCACCTTGATCAGGCCGAGCTTCTCGCCCTTGCCCGCCAGATAGTTGATGGTCTCCTCGATGGCGTCGCAGCCGGAGCCCATGGCGATGATCACGCGCTCGGCGTCGGGGGCGCCAACGTAGTCGAACAGCTTGTAGTTGCGGCCGGTTAGCGCACCGACCTGCTTCATGACCTCCTCCACGATGTCGGGAGTGGCCTCATAGTACTTGTTCGCAGCCTCGCGGCCCTGGAAGTAGATGTCCGGGTTCTGCGCGGTGCCCTGCTGATGCGGATGCTCCGGATTCAGGCCGCCCTCGCGGAACGCCTTGATCTTGTCCCAGTCCACCAGGCCGGCGATCTCGGCGTAGTTGTCCTTGGGATCGATGGCGTCGATCTTCTGGATCTCGTGGCTGGTGCGGAAGCCGTCGAAGAAGTGCAGGAAGGGCACGCTCGCCTTGATGGCGGAGAGGTGCGCGACCAGCGCCATGTCGGTGGCCTCCTGGACGGAGTTGGACGCCAGCATCGCAAAGCCGGTCTGGCGGCAGGCCATCACGTCGGAGTGGTCGCCGAAGATCGACAGCGCGTGGTAGGCCAGTGCGCGCGCCGAGACATGGAACACCGCCGGCATCAGCTCGCCGGAGATCTTATACATGTTCGGGATCATCAGCAGCAGGCCCTGGGAGGCGGTGAAGGTGGTGGTCATCGCACCGGCGGCAATGGAGCCGTGCACAGCGCCAGCGGCGCCGGCCTCGGACTGCATCTCAGCCACCTTGACCTTCTGGCCGAACAGGTTCGTGCGGCCGTGGGCGGCCCACTCATCCGCAACCTCAGCCATCGGCGAGGACGGGGTGATGGGATAGATCGCGGCCACGTCGCTGAAAGCGTACGCGACATGGCTGACGGCGGTGTTGCCGTCACAAGTCATCTTGATGCTCAATGGAAGGACCTCCTTTTTAAATTTGAGTATCGTGATTCCTATAAGTCATCAAGATATATTATAAGTAGGATGCGCGTTAAAGTCAAGAGAAAATCTCATGTGTTTCGGAAGACGCAAAGTATTGCAACTCCTTAGGACGAAAAACCGCCCCGCAAGGGCGCGCGAAGGCTCTGTTTTCCGGCGCGGACGGCCGCGTCCCGGCGGTTCTCGCCGGGGTTTCCCTGAATCCCGGCCCGCGCGGGAAAACATTTCGAAAAATATTTCTTTCAGCCGCCCTTGCGTTTTACTTTTACTTCCGTTTGTGATATAGTTATATAGGAACAGTTTTTGGGTTCTGCGGCGCCGCGCGCCGAGGCTTGGACGCGGCCGCGCATTCCCCGCTGCTGCGATCGAACGGCACCGGTTCAGGAGGTGCGTAACTTGAAGAACAAATCGCCCCGCTTTTTGATCATCAGCCTGGTCTGCATCTCCCTGTTGTGCGTGCTGGTGTTTTCCGTGCTGGCGCTGCGCACGAACCGCAAGGGCGCGGAGGCCGTGGGAGAGCTGGGCGCGATGTACATGGCCGGCATGAGCGAGCAGGCCGCCACCCACTTCGGCACCGCCATCGAGCTTCGGCTCTCGCAGGTGGGCGCGCTGGTGGACTCGGTGCCGCCGTCCAGCGGGATGGAGAACTCGGCGATGCGCGTTTCCCTGAACCACAACGCCCGCGCCCGGGGCTTCGACCACCTGGCGCTGATGGACGCGGACGGAGGCTTCGAGATGCTCTACGGCAGCCAGATGGAGGCCGACGACGCGGAGCCCTTTCTGAAATCCCTGTCCGACGGCGAGGAGAAGATGGCCATCGGCATCGACCAGACGGGCGAGGCGCTGATGCTGATGGGCATCCCCGCCGCATACCCGATGGAAACCGGCGAGCAGAGCCTGGCGCTGGTGGCGGCGCTGCCGGTGTCCTACATCAGCGACACGCTGTCCTTCGACGCCGACGACGCCATGATCTACTACTTCATCATCGACCGCAACGGGGACTTCATCGTCCGCGACGACGATGTGACCGACGAGAGCTACTTCCAGCGGGTGCTCGACCGCTATGAGAGCGTGGAGGGCATGAGCGGAGAGCAGTACATCTCCGAGCTGGAGGAGGCGATGGCCGACGGCCGCAACTACACCAGCGAGTTCACCATCGAGGGCGAGCGCCGCCACCTGTACTGCACGGCCCTCCCCTACTCCGACTGGTATCTGATGCTGTTCATGCCCTACGGCCCGCTGGACCGCACGGTGAGCGCGCTGAGCGATTCCTGGAACCGCTCGGCGGTGCTCAGCTGCGGGCTGATCCTGCTGGCGCTGCTGGCGGTGTTCTCCTGGTACATCCGCTTCACCGCCCGGCAGATGCGCGAGCTGGAGGACGCCCGGCGCGCCGCCGAGCACGCCAACCGCGCCAAGAGCGAGTTCCTCTCCAACATGAGCCACGACATCCGCACGCCGATGAACGGCATCGTGGGCATGACCGCCATCGCCAACGCCAATCTGAACAACGTGCGCCAGGTGCAGAGCTGCCTGAAGAAGATCGACCTCTCCAGCCGCCACCTGCTCGGGCTCATCAACGACATACTGGACCTCTCCAAGATCGAGAGCGGCAAGCTGAGCCTGCACATGGAGCTGCTCTCGCTGCAGGAGGTCATGCAGGGCATCGTCAACATCGTGCAGCCCCAGGTGAACGCCAAGCGCCAGCGCTTCGACGTCTACATCTACGATATCCCCTACGAGCACGTGTTCTGCGACGGCGTGCGCCTGAACCAGGTGCTGCTGAATCTGCTGGGCAACGCCGTAAAGTTCACGCCCGAGGGCGGAAACATTCAGGTGTCCATCAACGAGGAGGATTCGCCCAGGGGCGAGGACTGGGTGCAGGTGCACCTGCGGGTCAGGGACAGCGGCATCGGCATGACGCCCGAGTTCCAGAAGCACATATTCGAATCCTTCACCCGCGAGGACAACCTGCGCGTGCAGAAGACCGAGGGCAGCGGCCTGGGCATGGCCATCACCAAGTACATCGTGGACGCCATGCAGGGCACCATCGATGTGCAGAGCGAGCAGGGCAAGGGCACCGAATTCCACGTGACGCTCAACCTGGAGAAGGCCACCACGCAGGAGAGCGATATGGAGCTGCCGGAATGGGATGTGCTGGTGGTGGACGACGACGAGCTGCTCTGCGAGAGCGCCCTGGCGACGCTCAGAACCCTGGGCTGCCGCGCCGAGTGGGCCCCCAACGGGGAGACCGCCGTGCGCATGGCCCGCGAGCGCCACGAGCGCGGCGCGGACTACAAGGTGATCCTGCTCGACTGGCAGCTGCCCGGCCTGAACGGCATCGAGACCGGCCGGGCCATACACGATGCCTGCGGCGAAAACAGCGTGCTTTTGCTGGTCACCGCGGCCGACTGGAGCGACCTGGAGGAGCGCGCGCGGGACGCCGGCATATCGGGCTCGATCCCCAAGCCCCTGTTCCGCTCGAACCTGTACTACGGCCTGAAGGGCTTCTGCGAGCGCGGCGAGGCGGAGCCCGAGCCCGGCCTCGAGGACGCGCATCCGAGCCTGGACGGCCGCCGCGTGCTGCTGGCCGAGGACAACGACCTCAACTGGGAGATCGCCGAGGAGCTGCTCAGCGACCAGGGGCTGACGCTGAAGCGCGCTGAGGACGGCAAGATCTGCGCCGACCTGTTCGCCGCCTCGGAGCCCTACGCCTACGACGCGATCCTGATGGACATCCGCATGCCGGTGATGAACGGCTATGAGGCCACCCGCGCCATCCGCGCGATGGACCGCCCCGACGCGAAGGACATCCCCATCATCGCCATGAGCGCCGACGCCTTCTCCGAGGACGTGAAGAAGTGCCTGGATTCCGGCATGAACGCCCATGTCGCCAAGCCTATCGACATCGCGGAGGTTTCGCAGCTGCTGGAGCGCTACATCTCCTCCCGCCGCGCCCCGAAGCGCCAGAACTGAATCGTCATATTAAGGAAGGACATGGAAGGGAAGGAATCCACGTGAAACGCATTCTCGCACTGATCGCCGCGCTGGCGCTGCTGCTGTGCGCCTGCGCCGGCCCGTCCGGCGCTCCGGAGGCGCAGCAGGACACCGCCGCCACCACCGCCGAAGCGGGGCCCGTGGAGCTCAGCCTGTGGACCTATCCCGTGGGCGGCTGGGGCAACAGCGGCACGCTGTCCTCGCTGATCGCCACATTCCACCGGGAGCACCCGGACATCCGCGTCTCCGTCAAGGTGCTGGACTACGTCAACGGCGACGCCGAGATCGATCAGGCCGCCTCCGAGGGCAAGCTGCCCGACCTGGTATTCGAGGGCCCGGAGCGCCTGGTCGCCAACTGGGGCGCGCGGGGCCTGATGGCGGATCTCTCCGACCTGTGGCAGGACGAGGCCGCCGGGAAGATCTACGACTCCGTGGAGGTGGCCTGCCACGACGCCGCGGGGCGCTACTCCATCTACCCCCTGTGCATGACCACCCACTGCATGGCCATCAACCGCAACCTGTTCGAGGCCTCGGGCGCCTGGCAGTACGTGGACGCGGAAAACCACACCTGGAGCACGGACGGCTTCGTCTCCGCCGTGCAGGCGCTGAAAGACTACGGCGTGGAGAACATCGCCGCCATCTACTGCGCCGGCCAGGGCGGCGACCAGGGCACCCGGGCGCTGGTGAACAACCTCTACAGCGGCAGCTTCACCAACCCCGAGCACACGCGCTACACCGCCGACAGCCCGGAGAACATCCGCGCGCTGGAGCTGCTCGCGGGCCTGGATGGCGTGCGCTTCGATCCGGAGATCCTGGGCGCGGACGAGATCGAGCTGTTCGCCAAGGGCGAGCTGGCGATGGCCTTCTGCTGGAACGTCTCCATGGAGGTCCAGCAGGTGGTCAACAATCCGAACCTGGACTTCGACATCTTCCCGATGACCTTCCCGACGGACGACGGCGACTTCAACCTCCAGGGCGGCATCTGGGGCTTCGGCATATTCGACAAGGGCGACGAAGCCCGGGTGGAGGCCGCCAAGACCTTCATCCGCTACATGACCGGCGACGACGCGCAGTACACCCGCGCGGTGCTGGCTTCCACCTACTGGCCGGTGCGCGACATGCCCGAGATCTACGTCAACGACGATCTGATGACCGAGTATGGAACCTTCCAGCAGTATTTGGGCGATTACTATCAGGTCACGCCCGGCTGGGCCGAGGCCAGGACCGCATGGTGGACGATGCTGCAGCAGGTGGGCCAGGGCGGGGATGTGGCCGAGGCGCTGCGCGCGTTCGGAGAGACGGCGAACGCCGCGGCGGAGGCGCAGGAATCAGCCCAGTCGTAGCCCCAGAAGGGAGAATCCAAGGAACCTCAGGTTCCTTGGCAAGGATTCTTAAGGG
>CANQGC010000193.1 GCA_947600345.1 uncultured Clostridia bacterium | reverse complement strand
GCCCATACGTTTCCCTCCTGTGATGTCTCTATTCTATCACAGTCACTTCGCTTTTTACAGAAAATGTTGAACAGGCTCCCTTGCGTAGGGATTTACCAAGAGCTCGGCCATGAGCTCGCTTTCCTGGCTAGTTCCCTTGCTTTTCTGCCTTTTGTGCGGTGTTGCCCAAAGGGATTTTCGCTGATCGGAATCCCCAGTGGGGATTCCGAAAACCCATGCCGCTGCAAAGCGGCGGCATCGCCGTGAGGCGCAAGTCCCACGCCGTGAGGCGTCTATGTGTCCGGCAGGGCACCCTTGCTGCCGCGCCGCCTGGAAGGCGGCGATAAAATGAACTTGCCTTTGCCCGCCGGGATGTGATAGAATTTGATACATGGATGAAACGGCGCTCGAAGGGAGGAACCGCGGCTTGGATGCGAAGCGCAAGCGCACAAGAAGGAATGACCTGCTCCTGGTCGCGGGCCTGCTGCTGGTGGGATTGGCGCTGACGCTGGCGCTCTTCGCCGCGCGCAAGGACGGACAAGAAGTCGTCGTCCGCGTGGACGGGGAGGTCGTGGCGCGGCTTCCGCTTTCGCAGGAACAGGAATTTCCTATCGAGATCGACGGAAGAGTCGCCAACCGGCTGCAAATCGCGGATGGAGCCGCGCGCATGACCGAGGCGGATTGCCCGGATAAGCTCTGCGTGCGCAGGGGCGCCGTACGCTACGCCGGGGATTCCATCGTCTGCCTGCCCCACCGCGTGGTGGTGGAGATCACCGGCACGGACGAGCTCGGCCTGGACGCCGTGGCAGGATAGGGGGCGCTGCGCGTGAAGGGGAAATCGAGGGGCAAGATGATCGCCCGCTTCGGACTGCTCGCGGCGCTGGCGCTGATCCTGAGCTGGCTGGAGAGCCTGGTTCCGGCCTTCTTCGCCGTGCCGGGCATGAAGTTGGGACTGACGAATTTGGTGGTGCTCGTGGCGCTCTACCGCATGGGCGACCGCGCCGCCGTGGGCGTGAATTTGCTGCGAATACTGCTCGCGGCGCTACTGTTCGGCAACGGCTACTCGCTGGCCTATTCGCTGGCCGGAGGGCTGCTCTCCGGCGCGGCGATGATCCTGCTCAAGCGCTGGGGCAAATTCTCGATGACCGCCGTCAGCGTTGCGGGCGGCCTCATGCACAACGTGGGACAAGTTCTCACCGCGATGCTGCTGCTGGATACCTGGCAGCTCGCGGGCTATTTGCCGGTACTGTGGATCGGCGGCATGGCGGCGGGACTGGTCATCGGCCTGCTGGGCGCGGAACTGACCCGCAGGCTCCCGCCGGAGCTGTTCGACTGATGGAATCGAGGGGAAGACTGTGAGACGCGCGATGAAGCGGTTCCTGGCCGAGGCGCTGCCCATGCTCATGCCAAGGGCAAGCCATTCACGGATCAGCGGGATCGTGCCGCCGCCACAGGCGTAGAGCGGCACGCCGATGGTCGCCGCCATCAGCACGCCGAAGCCCTCGTTGCTCTTGCCGAACAGCTCCGCGAAGCCGTCTGCCGGAACATAGCGCTGGAACAGCGCCGAGAGCAGCACGCCCAACAGGAAGTACCCGCTCGTCGCCTTGATGTTCCGCCCCAGGTTGAACAGGAAGCGCAGCAGCAGGTTCGGATTCGTGTCGCGGCTGGCCCTCGGCTCGAAACCCTCGAAGTTGAAGAAGGGCTTGTCCTTATAGAAGATGTGCAGCACCAGCCCCGCCACGATGCCGCAGATGGTGCAAGAGACGACGCGGATGACCAGCGCTGTACTTCCCAGCGCCGTCGAATACATGATGAGCTGGGGGTTCAACAGCACGCTGGACGTCATGAACGCCGCCAGCCAATCGTCGCGCATCCCGTTTCGGGAGAAGGACGCGGCGATGGGAATGGTTCCGTACATGCACAGCGGCGAGGCCACGCCGAGTAGGCTCGCCGGGATCACGCCCCAGACGCCCCACTTCTTATCCCGGATGCGGTCGAAGGCTCCGTGAATCGCATCCTTGGCGAACACGGACACCAGCGAACCCACGACCATGCCGAGAACCCAATATCCGGCGATCTGCCGGAGTTGGACTTTAAAGTAGTACCAGACGTAGACGAACTCCCGGCGGAGAACGTCAATCATCAATGCTCACCAGTTCGTAAGTCCGGCTGCCCAGGCCGATCTCCTCGGCGTGCTCCAGCGTGTGCAGGCCGTTCAGATTCGCCACGCGCTGCTGCAGCGATTCGCTGCCCTCGGCGGCGAAGCAGAGGTCGATGCTGGCCTGGTCGATGGCGACGGGGTCGGTGGAGGCCAGGATGCCGATGTCGTGGATGTCCGGCTCGGCGGGGTTGCCGTCGCAGTCGCAGTCGATGGAGATGTTGTTCAGGACATTGACGTAGACGATGCGCTCGCCGTAGTCCAGATAGTCGGACACAGACTTGCCCGCCTCGGCCATCGCCTCGAGGAAGGCGTCCTGCTCGCCGCCCCACATGCTCCCGCCGGTGCCGCCGCTGTGAATCCACGCCTTGCCCTCGGAGGAGCCGAGGCCGATGGAGATGTTCTTGATCGCGCCGCCGAAGCCCGCCATCGCGTGACCTTTGAAGTGGGAGAGTACGAGGTAGGAATCGTAATCGCCAAAGGCTGCGCCGACGTAGTTCTCCGTCAAGACGCTGCCGCCCTCGACGGGGAGCGTCATGGAGCCGTCTTCGTCGAGAATCTGGAAGTCGGCGATGGCGGTGAAGCCGTGATCCTCGGCCACCTGATAGTGCATGGCGGTTTCCGAGCGGGAGCCGCCGTAGGCGGTGTTACACTCGACGATGGTGCCGTTGACGGCATTCACAACGTCCTGAATCAGTTCTGGCCGCAGGTAGTTGCTGGCCGGGGGTTCGCCGGTGGAGAGTTTGACGGCGACCTTGCCCGTGGGCTGCCAGCCGAGCGCCTCATAAACGGCCAACATGCCCGCAGACGAGATGTCAGTCGTCATGTAGACGACGGACGCATCTCCCTCCGCAAGCACGGTGGAAAAGCTGAGTACGAACAAAATGCTCAGACAAATCGCAAGCAACTTCTTTATGATGAGACTCCTTTCTTTGCCGTTGGATTCATGGCGTGTTTTGTCGGTCGTGTTGGTTCGTTCGGGTTTTAGGCCGTGCCCCGCTTCCTGCCGTACTGTCGAATTCCTTCCGCCAGATCGTGTCCCAGCCAGACGAACAGCCCCATTGCGGCCACATAGTCCAGCAGGAAGCGATAGATCGGTTCGCTGAAATCAAAGAACGCAAATTGGATTCGCAGCAGCATATACGCGCCGATTTGCCGCTGCACGAAGGCATACGCGCCATAGCAGGCAATCGCAAGGCCCGCCGCCCGAGCCAGCCATTTGCGAACGCCGGAGGGCTTGCGAAATGCCGTGCGCGCCATGCCCATCATTATACTCCAATGGATGCCGAGGTGCAACGACATCAGCACAAAGCCCCAATAGGCGCAGAGCATATGCACCTGTTTTGACAGCACAGCGCCGCCTGTGATTCCCAGGAACGCGAATACATGGCGGGAGAGCGCGATCCCGCTGACCATGGAGCCGATCATGCACAGCATGATCAACGCCACGAGCGCACTTTGCAGAACGCGAAAGGTCACATATCTTCCCTTGCGCAGATTCCGGTGCCAATGACTGTTGAGCGCATGATGCAGCACAAACAGCGCAAACATCCCCACGCCGAGCCATTCATGCGCTGCCTCACCCACCAGACTGTGCGCCATCAAGAGCAGCAGCACGAATGTCATCAATATATCAGTTGCGATCCTTGCGATCTGCTTTGGTTTCATACGGCCTCCCGCTGATCGGATCACCGATGAAGCGCACGTTGATTGTATATCACGAATCCCTTTATTCCCTTATAATTGTATCCCGAATCTCGAAAAAGCTCCACAACATTCCAACTTCAAAAGTGGTTTACGCAACATTTCTGGTATTTTTGTGGCATAAGTGGACAAGCGTTGATTTTTCTACATGATTGGAATATACTGTTTGCAGAGAATATCAGTGTGTTTCTGGGAGGGCCAGGGATGAACGCTTCGGGCAAAGAGGATCTGCGCGTACAGCGCACGAAGGAAATCATTCGCAGAACGTTCACTGAAATGATCTGTGAAATGGACTATGAGCAGATCACCATCAAAGAGCTGACAGAGCGCGCGCGGATCAATCGCAAGACGTTCTATTTACACTATAACGGCATGGATGACCTGCTCCGTGAGATGCAAAACGAAATGGCGCAGGAGTTTATTCAACGGACGCAAAATCTGGAACGGCCGCGAGACATGGACAAGATCACGCGGGAATTCTTCCTGCGCAGCGAAGAACTGGGCAAATTTGGCGAAAGATTGCTGTGCTGTGGCAATTATCACTACATCAGCCGCAGGATCACGAACGACATATTGGGTCAAACGTGGGAAAAGGACAAGGAGCGCCCCGAGATCGACCCCTACGTTCACAATATCCTGAAAGCCTTCGTCGCTCAGAGCACAATCGAAATCTACAAACAGTGGGTCGCGGACGGAAGGAAGATCCCCCTGGAACAAATGATCGAATTGACGACCAACCTGATCTGCAACGGCATCCGTTCGCTCGATCATTGATATTTGAGGGAATCCTCCCGCCCAACGAATAATCACGCGCTGCGGAAGCTCTGATATTCCAGCATTGCCATCCTGCGCATGATCTCCTTGACGTCGATCTTCTGCGGACAGTGCGCGGAGCAGGCTCCACACTCGATGCAGTCCATCGGAGTGCCCTTGGAATCCATAGATCGGAGCTTCTCCGCGCAGGCAAGCGCGTCCGCCGGATGCTGCTCGCAAATCTTCAAAACAGCGGGGATGTCAATCTGTGCTGGACAGACCTCGCTGCACCTTGCGCAGCCGACGCACACGGCGCTTCCCACAGCAATCTGATTCGCTTTCATTTTTGCTTCCCTTGTCAATCGGCGGGCGACCAGGCCGCAAAGTTCTTTTCCTGCTCCTCCAGCGTGGAGACATAGAAGCGCTTGCCGCTGTCGAGTTTTCGGATCTCCTGCATTTCCGCATCGGACAGCGCAAAATCGAAGATGTCAAAGTTGTCGCGGATGTGCGCAGGGTTGGTCGATTTGGGGAAGATTATATTCCCGGCCTGAATGTGCCAGCGCAAGATGATCTGCACGTTGGTCTTTCCGTACTTCTTTGCAAGCTCGGTGAAGATGGGCTGCTGAATCAGTCCGGGATCGCCGTGGCCGAGGGGATACCAGGATTCGATTGCCGTGCCGTAGGGCGCGACGCGCTGCTTTAACGCCTCTTGCTGGAAGTAGGGATGACATTCCACCTGAAGCACGGCGGGTTTGATGTCCGCCGCCTCGCAGACCTCCTCCAAGCGCCCGGATTCAAAGTTGGAAAGGCCAATCGCACGCACCTTGCCCTGTGAGACGGCTCTCTCCATGTCCTTCCAAGCATCCATGTAGTCGCCCACCTGCTGGTGAAGCAGCAGCAGGTCGATATACCCGATGTTCAGACGCGCCAACATCTTGTCGATGCCAGCCATCGTCTTGCCTTCTCCATACTCGCTCGGCCAGAGCTTGGAAGTGACCCAAATCTCCTCGCGGGGAATGCCGCTCTCCCGGACAGCCGCCCCGACGCTGCGCTCGTTCTGATAGGCGTGAGCGGTGTCGATGTGGCGATAGCCGAGCCTCAGCGCTTCCAGACATGCCTGCTTCGTCGGTTCTCCCTCCGGCACCATATACACACCCATGCCGAACTGAGGAATCTTCGCACCGTTGTTGAGTGTAAGATACGCCTGATCCATGCTTATAAACCGCCTTTCTGCGAAAGGCACCGAAGGGGTTATGAAACGGTGCGCAATCGCGAGTCGAGAAGT
>CANQGC010000192.1 GCA_947600345.1 uncultured Clostridia bacterium | reverse complement strand
CGTGGCGCTGATCAAGCCTCAGTTCGAGGCGCCCCGGGAGGACGTGGGCGAGAGGGGCGTGGTCCGGGACCCCGCCGTGCACGCCCGGGTGCTCCGGGAGATGCTGGACTTCATCGCGACGACGGACTGGGCGGCCGCGGGGCTGAGCCACTCGCCGATTCGCGGGCCGGAGGGCAACATCGAGTTCCTGCTCCACCTGCTTCCCAGGGGGGCCGCGCCGACCGAAGTGGAGGCCTCCGCGATAGATGACATAATTTCGTCAGCTTATGACTTTTTTCTAAAATCGGCCAGGGGGCCCTTGTAACTTGCCGGTTCTTTCGGTAATATTGATATGAGGACGTGAGGTGATTCGCATGGAATTTCGCAGGGTCGGCATCGTCTGGAATCCGTCCAAGAGAGCCGGCTTCGAAGTTGCGCGCGAATTAAAAGAGCTGTTAGATGAATACGGCGTTTCGATTACCACGGGGATCACGCTGGCGCATGCGCTCGGCATGCCGGAGCTGTCTGGGGGTGGCTTCGACGAGTGCGATCTGCTGGCGGTGCTGGGAGGCGACGGCACGCTTCTCTCGGCGCTGGATTATGCGCTTCCGGGCGACATCCCCATGCTGGGAATCAATCTGGGAAGGATGGGCTTTCTGACCGAGGTGGCGCCAAAGGACCTGCGCCGGGACGTGGTGAGCGTCCTGGAGGGTCGCTATGCGATCGACAGCCGGATGACGATGACCCTGCGCGGCGAGGACGCGACCAACGTGTTCGCGCTGAATGAGGTGGTCGTCACCCGGTCGTCGCCCGCGGTGCGGGTGCTCTCGCTGGAAATTGAGGTGAACGGGATACTGGTGGACCGGATCTCGGGGGACGGGCTGATCGTAGCCAGCGCCACGGGCTCCACCGCCTACTCGCTCTCGGCGGGAGGGCCGATCGTTCGCCCTGGCCTGGATTGCTTCGTTATTACGCCGATCTGCCCGCACACGATGAACGCGCGCCCCGTGGTGGTCTCGTCCGGGGACGCGGTGACCGTCCGCGTGCTGGACGATAGCTGCGGCGCGCATGCCGTACTGGACGGCCGGAAGACCGTGGAGCTCGCCGCGGGCGGTTCCGTGACCGTCGTGCGCTCAGATTTGAAGGCGCGCTTTATTCGCCTCCACGACCGCAATTACTTCAGCCTGCTCCGGGATAAGCTCTCGGAGTGGACACACTGACCCCGCGCGGGGCGGAAACGGGAGGGGTGTAGGAATATGAAGAGTACGCGGCATGGGCTGATACTGGAGATCATAGAGAACAAGGACATCGAGACGCAGGAGGAGCTGGCAGAGGAGCTCAAGAACCACGGCGTGAAGGTCACCCAGGCCACCGTCTCCCGCGATATCAAGGAGCTGCGCCTGCTGAAGGTGCTTTCGGAGAAGGGCGGCTATAAGTATGCCACGGTGGAGCGCGCCGAGAAGGGCATGAACGACCGCTTCGTGCGCATCCTCACGGAGTCCATCGTGAGCATCGACTGCGTGGGCAATCTGATGGTCATCAAGACGCTGCCCGCCAGCGCCTCCGCCGCCTGCGAGGCCATCGACTCGATGAAGTGGAACGAGGTGCTCGGCACCATCGCCGGCGACAACACGCTGCTGATCATCGGCCGGTCCGCGGAGGCCATCGAGAGCCTGCAGGGCCGCTTCAACGCGCTGAATAAGAGATGAACAAGAGATAGACCGCAAATGCTTCTGGAATTGACAATTCGAAACATCGCCCTCATTGAATCGCTGCGCATCGAGTTTGCGCAGGGATTCAATGTGCTTACGGGCGAAACCGGCGCGGGCAAGTCCATCGTGGTGGACAGCGTGAACCTGGCGCTGGGCGGCAGGGCAGACCGGGACATGATTCGCACCGGCGCGGAGCGGGGCAGCGTGGAGGCGCTGTTCGACATCTCCGGCAACCCGGAGGCGCTGGCCCTCGCGGATGCGCTGGGCGTGGACGCCGAGGGTGGCCTGGTGTGCGTCTCCCGCGAACTCAGCCGGAGCGGGCGAAACCTGTGCCGCATCGCGGGCACGGCGCTGCCGCTTTCGGCGCTGAAGCGCTTCACCAGCCTGCTGGTGGACGTGCACGGCCAGCACGAGCACCAGGCGCTGCTCGATCCCAGGCGGCACGTGGACTTCCTGGACGGCTTTGGCGGCCCGGAGCACCAAGCCAGGCTGAGCGCGGTTCGCGAGGCCCACGCCGCGCGGACGGAGGCGGCGGGCAAGCTGCGCGCGCTGCTGCGAGACGCGGCGGAGCGGGAGCGGCTGATCGACACGCTGCGCTTCCAGGCGCAGGAGATTTCCGCCGCCAAGCTCAAGAGCGGGGAGGAGGAGAAGCTCACCCGCAAGCTGCGCATGCTGGAGAGCGCGGAGAAGATTCGCGACGGCCTGGAGCTCAGCTACCGGCTGGTCTACGCGGGCGAGGGTGGCCTGAGCGCCCAGGAGGCGCTCAAGCGCTCGGCGGACGCGATGGGCGATCTCTCGCGGCTGGACGAGCGCTTCAAGAAGCTCGCCGAGGATCTGCTCAGCATCTACTACGCCGCGCGGGAGGCCGGGAGCGAGATTCAGGTGCTGCGCGAGGAGCTGAACTTCGACCCCCGGCTGATGGACAGGATCAACGAACGCCTGGAGCTGATCTCCCGCCTGGAGCGCAAGTACGGCGCCACGGAGGAGGAGGTCATCGCCTTCGGCCAGAGCGCCCAGGAGCGGCTGCAATCCATCGAGGCGGGCGACGCGCAGATCGCGGAGTACAAGCGGGAGCTGAAGGCCCGGGACCGCGCACTGCGCGAGGCCTGCGAGGCACTGAGCACATCCCGGCGGGAGCTCGCGGAGGCGCTGGAGGCCGGGATACTGGAGCAGCTGAAGGATTTGGGCATGGCGCGGACGCGCTTCAGCGTCCAGCTGCGGCCGCTGGACAAGCCCACGGCCAACGGCGCCGAGGAGGTCGAGTTCCTGATCTCGCCCAACCCCGGCGAGCCGCTCAAGCCGCTGAGTGCCATCGCGTCCGGCGGCGAGCTTTCGCGCGTCATGCTGGCGCTCAAGGCGCTGGGACGCGGCGGCGTGGACAGCATGGTGTTCGACGAGATCGACACCGGCGTATCCGGCCGCATGGCCCAGGTGGTGGGCGAGAAGATGCGCGCCATCGCCCGGGAGAAGCAGGTGCTCTGCGTGACGCACCTGCCGCAGATCGCGGCGCTGGGCGACGCCCAGTTCCTGGTCGAAAAGAATACGGATGGGGAGCGCACCCAGACGCGCGTCGTCCGCCTGGACGAGGAGGGCCGCGTCCGCGAGCTCGCGCGCCTGGTCGGCGGCGCGGGGGAGACCGAGAGCGGCATCGCCCACGCGCGCAGCATGCTGGAGGCGGCGCAGGGGCATTCTTAGCCGCTTCCTAGCCTAAAGATAACGGATTTATGAAAAGTACCGTGGAGGAGCACCTCCACGGTATTGCAGTTCCGAGATAATTTTTCACCCCAAATACACATATTTTTCATCCGTGCATAAAGCATTTCGGCTATAATATTATCATGGTCGAGAATGGTTTATTTTTATGTTCCGGCCAGAATTTTATGCGGAAGCATTCGGAGCGTCGAAATTATGAGCGGAATCCGAAAATTGTGCGCAAAGGATCGATACGGCATCGTTCGCGGCAGCATCGTGCTGGTGGCACTGCTGCTGTTCTGTGCCGTGCTGGTGCTTGAGATGCTCACCAGCCTCGGTCGCGCCTCGGTGCGCGCCCGGGCGGAGGACACCGCCAGCAGGGTCGTCGCGCAGTTCGAGCAGATGGTGCGCAACGGCTTCAAGGATCTCTACGGCGCTGCCTCGCTCATCAACGAGGATCCGACCCGGGAGGACATGTTCCTGGATGCCCTGTTTGAATTTAACCCCTCCTATTCGGAAGTCGGCGTGCTTTCCGACAGCGTGCTGCACCATCGGGACGGAAGCAGCACCTCCATCGAGTATTCCACCGCTTACATCTACACCGTGGACAGCGTGCCCCGGGGCCGGGTGCTTGCGCTGACGGACGGTTCGCTCCTGCTCTGCGCCACCATCTCCGACGGCCGGGAGCTCGCCGCGCGCTACGACATCGCCGCCGTGGATTCGATCCTCGGCTCCTCCTTCCGGGAGGACTACGAATTCGCCGTCTACAACGCCGCCACGGGCGCCTACCTGGTCAACCACACCTCCTTCTCCTCCGGCGGCTACTACGACGCGCTGCTCTCGCTGAACGAGGACGGCACCACCGCCGAGCTGCTGAAGGACGAGGCGGCCATTGCGCACATCAAGGATTACGCCGGCGGCGTCTACATCGCCCAGGAGCGCTCCGCCATCCGCCCCTGGAACATTTCGCTGGTGATTCCCGAATCGGTGGTGTCGGCCTACGTCTGGGACATGGGCTGGATGCTCTACGTCATCGCCGGCACGGTGTTGCTTGTGCTGCTGGTGCACGCGTTCTTCACATTTGTCTCCGTGCGCCGGATGCGCGCCGACCGCCGGGAGGCGGCGAATGCGCTGGAGGACAGCGCCCGAATGCTCGACGATATGGCGCGCCAGGCGCAGGTGACGCTGTTCATCTACCATCGCGGCCAGGAGCACCTGATGCAGTGCTACGACGGCCTCGGCCTGATCGACGGTGACGGCCGTGGCAGGAAGCTCACGTCCCTGCAGGACCTGGAGGCCGCCTGCGGCCTGGACGAGGATGAGGCGGAGCGCCTGCACGATCGCCTGAGCGCGCTCAAGCGCGGAGACAGCGCGGAAATCACGCTGCGCGGCACGGTGCCGGATCGGGCGGAGCGCATGCTTCGAGTGGAGCTGCACGCCCACGCCCAGGACGGCGAGGTGGTCGTCTGCAGCGTGCGGGACTGCACGCAGGAGATGGTCTCCCAGACCCGCGCCGAGGTGGAGAAGAACTACCTGGAGGTCACGACGCCCCGCACCGTGGCCGTATGGACGATCAACGTCAGCCGCAATCTCTGGCGCAACAGCTACATGAAGGATCCCGGGCTGCTCGGCCCGCTGGGCGCGCTGCAAAACGCCAGCTGGCGCGACTTCACCGCCGACATGGGCACGATCCTGCGGGAGTACATCTACCCGGCGGACTACGCCGACCACGTGCAGCAGATGAGCGTACCGGTCATCGCGGAGTCCTTCCGCTCGGGCTGCACCGAGTTTGACACCGACTACCGCGTCTGCTCCAAGAGCATGGAGAACTACGCCTGGCACCGCATGCATGTGCGCATATTCTCCGATCCCGGCACGGGGGACATACTGGCCCACGTATTCGTGTTCAACGTGGACGTGGAGAAGAACGCGGAGCTGGAGCGCGGCGAGCGCAAGAAGATCTTCAAGAAGACGATGCGCGCGCTGAGCGGCATATTCTACGCGCTGTACTACGTGGATCTGGACAACGACCTCTGCTACGCGGCGAAGTCCTACGATGGCGAGGTGGTGACGAAGCTGAGCGCGCCCTACCGCGAGACCTTCGACCGCTACCTGGAGAGCGTGCATCCGGACGACCGCGAGGAGCTGCGAAACATGCTGGACGCCTTCGTCATTCGCCGCAACCTGAACGAGAGCACGAAGTACCAGCGCAGGGAATACCGCCGCTGGTCGGGCGACGAGTACCGGTGGGCGACGCTGATACTGCAGCCCGCCAGGTATGAGAACGGCCGCGTCAAGGATGTGGTCATCGCGATGCGGCACATGGTCAATAAGCCGAATGAGAACGACATTGTGTGACCGATGGAAAAAGGGCATAATGATGGGAGGAGCGCTTCCAGAGTGAGGGAGCGCTCCTCTTAGCTTTCGAATTCGAAATCTCCACCGCCCCAAAAACGCGGCAGCAGAAGGGAGAATCCAAGGAACCTCAGGTTCCTTGGCAGGAATTCTTAAGGGACAGAGTCCCTTAA
>CANQGC010000191.1 GCA_947600345.1 uncultured Clostridia bacterium | reverse complement strand
CATCTCGATGGACGAACCGGCGCTCATTACCGCGATCAAGTTCGGGTTGACCTTGGCCACGGCCTCCAACAGATCGATCTGGCTCTGCGGGAGCTTCATGTGCGCGCGGTCGAGGCCCTCGGATTCGGAAATTTCGTCCAGGCCGATGTAGAGCAGCACGTAATCCGCCTGCTTCGCAAGTTCGACAGCTTTCGCTTGCATCTCGGGATTGCCCGCGCCGCTGCGGGGATAGCCCGCCTCGAAACCCACTACGTTCAGCGCAAAGTTGCCGATCACGTCCCTCGTGTTGTCCAACTTCGTGCAGTTGACCACCGACGAACCTGCACCCTGATAGCGCGCTTTCTGGGCAAATTCGCCAATCACTGCTACCTGCGCGCCCTTGGCGAGCGGCAAGATGTTGCCCTCGTTCTTGAGCAGCACGATGCTCTCCTCGCTGGCCTTCATCGCCAGCGCATGGTGGGCATCCTTGTCAAAGCCCTTGCCGATGTGCGGATCGACGGCTGCTCTGGTGGAGAGCACCACGTCCAGCAGCTCATCCACGCGCCGGTCGATCATTTCCTCTGAAATCTTGCCCGCTTTGCAGGCCGCGACCAGTTCCTCGTCGGAATCGCCGCCGGTGGAGGGCATTTCGAGGTGAGAGCCCGCCGCGACACCCGCGACGTGGTCGTTGCTCGCGCCCCAGTCGGATACCACAAATCCATCGAAGCCCCACTCATCCCGCAAAATTTCCTGCAGTAGGTGCGGATTCTCGTTGGCATAGACGCCGTTGACCATGTTGTAGGAGGACATCAGCGACTTGGGATGGCCCTCCTTCACGGCAATCTCAAAGCCGGTGAGATAAATTTCACGCAGCGTGCGCTCGTCTACAACGGAATCCGACGCCATGCGGCGCAACTCGGTATTGTTCGCGGCGAAGTGCTTCGGGCAGGCGGAGACGCCGTTCTCCTGAATGCCGCGGATATAGCCCGCCGCCATCTTGCCGGCGAGGTACGGGTCTTCACAGAAATACTCAAAGTTGCGCCCGCACAGCGGGGAGCGCTTCATGTTGAGGCCGGGACCCAGCAGCACGCAAACGTCCTGCGCGGCCGCTTCCTCGCCCAGCGCGCGGCCGATCTCCTCGCCCAGCGTGGGATCCCAGGAGTTGGCGATCGTCGCCGCCGTCGGGAAGCAGGTGGCCGGAACGGAACCGTTGAGGCCGAGCTGATCGCCCGCTCCCTCCTGCTTGCGGATGCCGTGGGGGCCGTCCGAGAGCGTCATGTTCGGCACGCCCTTGGCTTTGACGCTGCGGGTCTGCCAGAAGTCCTTGCCCGAGAGCAGATAGCATTTTTCTTCAAGCGTGAGCTTGGAGATTATATCCTGATGCTTCATGTCATCATCCTCTTTCTATGGGGTGTCCATTCTTGGTATTGCAAGGGCCCGGCCTGCTCCTTTCGGACGAGCCGGGCCCTTCTCGAATGATCCACTGATCTATCAGATCAGGTCTATCAGATCAGGCCTTCTTGCGCTTCTTGAAGTAGCGGATGAACACGATGGCGAGGGCGGCCACGGCCAACACGCCGACGATGACGTCGATGGTAATGAACATCTTGGTCATGTTGTCCATGCCGGGATCGAGGGGTTCCACCGTGTAGTTGCCGCTGTGAACGATGGTGAACATGATGTTCTTGCTCGCCTGACGCAGCGCCTTGACCATCGTCGGGGAATCCAGATTCTCGATGTCCGTGCGCACGTTGGAGCCGAAGCCCAGCATCATGTCGTTGCCGCCGAGCACGCTGTCCATCGTCAGCTGGTAGCCGTAGGAGCCGTACCAGTCGGTCAGCACCATGCCCTGGAAGCCCCACTCGCCGCGCAGCACGCCGTTCAACAGGTCGGGATTCGCACCGTTGTAGCGCGGGCCGATCAGCGTGAAGGACGACATCACCGCCAGCGGGTCGTTGTCGAAGTCGTAGTTCTTGACGCAAATCTCGAAGGGCTTCATGTAGATCTCGCGCAGCGTCTGCTCGTTCACGCGAATCTGCTGGGCGGTGCAGCGGTTGATCTCCTGGTCGTTGACCACGAAGTGCTTGATGTAGGCGTACACACCCTTGTCAGCGGCGGCGTTGATCTCGGCGGAGGCGATGTAGCCGGCCAGCTCGCCGTCCTCGGAGTAATACTCGAAGTTGCGGCCGTTGAAGGAGGTGCGGTGCATGTTCATGGCCGGGCCGTACCAGCCGTAGACGTGCGCGTCGGCGTACTCCTGATCGATGGCCCCGCCCACCTCGGTGGCCAGTTCCTTGTTCCAGGTCTGGGCGATCAGCGTCTCAGTCGGATAGGGCGTGCCGTAGATTCCGGAGTACCAGTCGTTCAGGCCGCCGGTGCCATCGCTGTCCAGCGTGGCTTTCTTGCCCACGGACTTGATCGCCAGCGTGGAGAAGCCGCCCACCTGCGAAAGCTGCGACATCTCCTCGGGGGTCATCTGGTCGAGCAGCCTGTCCCAATCGGGATCGTCGTAAGACTTGCCCATCATGTCGGCCAGCTTCAGGCCGTTTTTCGCGCCGGTGGTGGGCATCTCGTCGCCCTCCACATCGTGATCGGCGGGGACGTAATGCGCCGTGGAATGCGCATCCAGGAAGGCACGATCCTCGTCGGACATGGAGAAGTCCGTAGGCGCGGCAGTGGCTGTGTCGTAGTTGGCGAAGCCGTCTGCGCGGGAGAGGAAGGTGATCCCCGCGGTGGAATACTCCTCGAAGCGGTTGTTGGCGACGTCAAGATCGGATTCGCGACCATTCACGCTGTAATCCACATCCGCGTCAACCGTGAAGGTTTCGGCGTCGAGCACAGTGTGCGCGTCGGCGCGCACGGAGACGCTGTACTCGCCCGCCTCCAGCACGTAGCCGCCGTTCGCGGTCTTGATGCAGGAGGAATCGTAGGAGGCCATGTCCTCCTTGGGGATGGAGAAGGAGACGCTCTGCGACGCGCCCGGCTCCAGCACCTCGGTCTTGGCGAAGTCGATGAGGTTCACCGCCGACTTCTCGATGCCGCCGTTCACATAGGGCGGGGTGAAGTACAGCTCGACGACATCCTTGCCCGCGACCGAGCCGGTGTTGGTGACGTTGACGTTCAGGTTCACCACATCGCCGCTGGCGTCGAAGTCGGTGATCTCCTGGGTGAAGCTCGTGTAGCTCAGGCCGTGGCCGAAGGGATACTGAACGACGGAATCGTAATCGAAGTCCAGCCCCATCGTCGGGGCCTCCTCGCCTTCCGCGAGCGCGGCGGTCTCGGCGGCGACGCGCTGGGCCTCGGCGTAGGCGGTCTCGTAGAAGCGGTAGCCCACGTAGATGCCCTCGACGTAGTTGACGAAGGAGAGCACGCCCTGGAAGCCGGGATCGTATTCCGTGTACTGCTCCAGCAGGTCGTCCACATTGTCGAACACGAAGTTGCCGTAGTTGTTGTAGGCGGGGGTGGCCTTCTGGTCGTAAACGTAGGTCTCGATGGTGCGGCCGGAGGGATTGACCGCGCCGGAGAGGATCTCGCCGAGGCCGGTCATGGCGGTGCGGCCGGTGCCGGGGGCCAGAATCACGGAGCGGATGGCGGGGTAATCGTTGACGAAGCCTAGCTCCATGGCGTTGTTGGCGTTGATGACCAGCACCACGTTGTCGAAATTGGAGGTCACGAGTTCGATCATGTCGCGCTTGGTGCGGCTGATCTCCAGGTAGCTCTGGCCGTCCTCGAAATCGTCGTAATCGGGGCTATTGTTATTATAGCTGCAATCGAAGTAATTATAGCCGGCGTTTCCGTGGGCGTTGGTCTCCTTGACGGAGTTATAAGTTCCCTTGATGACCGCGCCCATGTCGGAGGGCAGATCCTGCCCCTTGCCGCCGGAGCGGGCGAGCACGATGATGGCGGTGTCGGAGAACGCCTTCGCGTTGTCCATTATCTCGGCGGTGTAGGAGGAAGCCGGAGGCTCGGGCAGCGACCAGTCGGTGTAGTTGACGCTGACCACGTTGCCGCCCAGGTTGCGCGTCGGGCTGTACGCGGTGTACATGTCGATGATCTCCTGATTGACCTCAAAGCCCGCGTTCTTCAGCGAGGTCAGTATATCCACGTTGCCCTCGTTGCTGGAGGAGCCGGAGCCGGTGCCGCCGTAGATCGGGTTCGTCGCCGCCCAGCCGAAGACGTTGACCTTCGTGTTGGACAGCGGCAGCAGGCCGTCGTTCTGGGCGAGCACGATGCCCTCCTTGCCGACCTTCTGGATGACCGCCTCGGAGGCGGCGGCGGATTCGGCGGAGACTTCGCCGTTGACGTTGAGCAGTGCGGAGAGGTTGTTGTACATCGGGCCGAAGCAAATGGCGTTGGCGATGATGGCGATGATCACCACGCCCGCACCACGGAACTCCAGCGGATCAAATGCCGCTTGCCCTTCCTGGCGATCCAGTGCGCCGCGATCAGCAGCGCGATCACGACCACGATGACAGCGAGAATGCCGTAGATATAACCGGAAAGCATGTCGACGTAGGTATTGACGTCAACGGCGCTCACGCCCATGCCTTCGAAGATGGGCGTCAGTCGGTCGATCAGGAACTGCAACATGACTCATACCCCTTTCTGATTCGCTCGTACCGCTTTGGAGGGAATCCGCCCTCCATCTGGATACAATATACGATAAATATTTCGATATAGCAAATACTTATTCTGTATAGCCTGTTATACATAAATCGTATAGAAGCGCGCCGCTTGCATTTCGCGCAAGCGGCACGTTTGGGTACTTTTCAAAGTACTCGTATTGATACTATACGACACAGAGTAAAGTTATTCTGCCTCAGCCAGTTCGATCACGACGTCATAGCTGCCGTCCAGTGCTGCGATGTCTGCTAGAGGGCATGTGACCACACCGATGTTCACCTGGTAATCGTAGACCTCCGATTCATCCTGATCCTCGAAAAGGATGGTGAAGTAGGGCGCGTCAATGGCGTAGTCGATGTCTCCGTTCAGCCAGCCATAGTGTACCTCATCCTCGTTGTAGGGCAGATCCTCCGTCACGCCGCAAAAATCGTGGGAATAGCGGCTCATGTGCTGAGTGTAGGGCAGTTTGGCGATCAGTGCTTGGGCCGTAGCGCTATCGTTGAGCACGCCGGGGATCACCGTATCGCCGAAGTGCAGAAGGATTTTTGTGCCGTTCTCGGGTGGCAGGCGGGTCGGCTGGGTTGGATCGTCGGTCTGCATCTGTGCGCCGTCCTTCGCCACGCGCTTTTCGCCTTCGGCCAGCGCAAATGCGCCGCAGAGGTTGAGCAGCAGCAGGGATGCGAGCAGAATTGCCAGAATGTGTTTCATGGAACTTCCTCCTTAATCAATCGTCGTTCGGACAAATGCGCGAACCTCATCCTCACACGCGGCGGGATCGTTCCCGGAGATGGGAACGCCCTCCGCCACCTCCGCTGTTGGAAACATCTGCTGGATGCGCTCCACCGTGTCGGCGAAACGGCTGCCGCCGTTGGCAGCGAAGCAGTAGACTGCCTTACCGGAGAGGTCAGTTTCATTCAGAAATGCCCGCAGTGGCGCGCAGAGCGTGTAGTGCCAGATGGGATAGCACAGGTAGAGCGTATCGTACCCGCTCAAATCGTCCAGATGGGTAGCGAGGCGCAGATCCACCTGGTCGATGTCCTGGCCCTCGCCCACGGCGACGGTCTGGTTGTAGTCGGAGGGGTAGGTGTAGGCTGTCTGAATCTGGAACACATCTGCGCCGGTCTCTTCGGCGATCCAGCGCGCGGCCAACTGCGCATTGCCGACCAGCTCCCCGTTCGCGTCATACTGCAGCGTTGCCGAGCTTACGACATCCACATCCGGGTCGAAGACCGTGTTGCCCACGCGGGAGAACCAAACCACCAGCTTGCTGGAATCCGAACCCGGAATCAGGCAAGCTGGTGGTTTGGATTCCAGCAAGC
>CANQGC010000190.1 GCA_947600345.1 uncultured Clostridia bacterium | reverse complement strand
CCGCTTCCTCAAGCACCTGGGCTACGACGTGACCTTCGTGCAGAACTTCACCGACATCGACGACAAGATGATCCGCCGCGCCAACGAGGAGGGCACCACGGTGGACGCCATCGCGGAGAAGTACATCGCCGAGTACTTCGTGGACGCCGCCGCGCTGGGCGTGCAGCCGGCGGACGTGCATCCCCGGGCCACCAGGCACATCGGCGAGATCATCAAGCTGATCAAGAAGCTCGAGGCCAAGGGCCTGGCCTACCCCGCCGGCGAGGGCGACGTCTACTTCGACACCCAGGCCTGGCGCGCGAACTACGGCAAGCTGATCGGCCAGGACCTGGACGATCTGGAGCACGGCGCCCGCGTGGAGGTGGGCGACATCAAGCGCCACCCGATGGACTTCGCCCTCTGGAAGGGCCAGAAGCCCGGCGAGCCCGCCTGGAAGTCCCCCTGGGGCATGGGCCGCCCCGGCTGGCACATCGAGTGCTCGGCCATGAGCATGAAGTACCTGGGCGAGACCTTCGACATCCACTGCGGCGGCGTGGATCTGATCTTCCCCCACCACGAGAACGAAATTGCCCAGTCCGAGGGCGCGACGGGCAAGCCCTTCGCGAAGTACTGGATGCACAACGGCCACATCAACGTGGACAACAAGAAGATGAGCAAGTCTGCCGGCAACTTCTTCACCGTGCGCGACATCGCCCAGAAGTACGACCTGGAGGCCGTGCGCATGTTCCTGCTCTCGGCGCACTACAGAAGTCCGATCAACTTCTCCGACGAGCTGGTGCAGTCGGCCAAGAACTCGCTGGACCGCATGTACACCGCCCGGAACAACGCCATCTTCCTGCTGGACAGCGCGCCGGAACGGGAGATGAACGAGGCCGAGCTCGCCTTCGTGGAGCGCGCGAAGCAGGCGGTGGACCGCTTCGACGACGCCATGTGCGACGACCTGAACACCGCCGACGCGCTGGGCGTGGTGTTCGAGTACGTGCGCGACATGAACACGACCCTTGCCGACGCCAACTCCCCCTGCCGCGAGGTTCTGGAGCAGGGACTCAAGCAGCTGTCCGTCATGACCGACGTGCTGGGCCTGCTCTCGAAGGAATACGACGCCACGCCCGAGGACATCAAGGCCCTGGTCCAGGCCCGCGCCGACGCCAAGAAGGCCAAAAACTTCGCCGAGGCCGACCGCATCCGCGCCGAAGTGCTCGCCAGGGGCTACGTCATCGAGGACACGCCCAAGGGGCCGAAGGTCCGGAAGGCGTAAGAGGAAAGCCGCTCCCCGCTGCATCACAGGCGGGGAGCGAATCTCTATATGATGTATGGCAAGAAAATGCGGGATTTCGCGTCTAATCTTTGGAGACATCCATACCGCTGGAAGAGAGTCAAAATATCATGGCAAAGAAAAAGGGATTCGACAGGAACGCCAAAGGATTTTTACTCGGACGACTGCTACCCGGCCTGGGCATCATCTCGCTTGCGGTGGCGCTGGCCTTTTTGCTGAGGGGATTGCTCGATGCGGAACAGATGTGGCAGCGGATCATCGGGATTGTCACCGTGCTAGGCATCGGCTTCGGCGGCTTCTTCTACATCCTGGTGGGCACACCGGGCCTCGCCCTGGGCTTCGGCGCCATACTGATCCTCGCCCTCGTGAACGGCCTGTCCCAGCCCTGGAAGGGGCTGATGCTCGTGGCGCTGACCGGCCTCATGCTGCTGCCGGGGCTTTGCGCAAAGCGCCGGGACGCGGAGGAGCCGGATTCCCCGAAGATAGACGGCGAACGCATCAAATCCCCCGAGGGCGAGCGAGTTCTATCCGTCCCCGGCGGCTCGGACACGCCCTGTCAAACCGTGCTGGTACTTGGCCCCACAAGCGGGACGGTGTATCAGCTCTTCGCATCGGCGGAGGGGCTTCTCCTCTACCGTGCAGGCAGCGAAATGAGGGGCGTGAAGGAATCCCTGTTGCAGCGCACGGACGCGCCGCTGCGCGAACCGGGCAAGGGCGACATCCGCGTGGTCGCCAGCGACGTGGAGCTCCTGCGCTTTTTCACTACCGAAGCAAACAGTATGAAATTCAGCGGACATTCACTGTTGCGGATGCGGCTTCGTGCCGGGGGAAGGACGCGCACGTTCCTGCCCTACATTTCCGATCCGCGCGGCAGCGAGCAGGCGTTCGTCAAAGCGCTGCGGGACTTCTTGCCGGATGTGTGCGAAGACCCGGAAGGCATACTCTCCAGCGAGCCCAGGCCCGCGCGCTTCGACCGCGAACGTGCGAAGCGGCTGAATGTCGCACTCAAGGCGCTGATGGTGTTCACTTTCGCGGTGCACGCGCCGTGGCTGTTCCTGGAGGTGCCCCAACGGCTCTTTTCCGTACTCGCGCTGCTGAGCGTCCCCATCGTGCTCGCGCTCTGCCTGATCTATCCTGACGAGCTAAGCCTGTACCAGAGCGCTCGCCTCGCGGACGGCCGCGCGCGCGTAAGCCTGATGTTGCTCGGATCGTCCTTCGTGCCGGCGCTGCGGGTGATGTCGGATTTCAACTTTCTCGATTATGATCTGCTGTTTGCGCTTTCGCTGGCGTTTTCGTGCCTGCCGATCGGTCTGTTGATCACGCGTATGCGCGAGTGGAAGTTGAAACGTTCACTGCTGCTGGCGCCCGCGATTGCGCTGCTGATCTACAGCCTCGGCCTGACCGCCTACCTGAACTGGCTGCCCGACTTTGCCTCAGCGCCGGTGGAGCGGATGGAAGTCGTGGATATGTACGTAAGCGAACGTTCCCGCTCGCCCGACCGCTATATCCTCTGTCTGGACGCGGGCGAAGCCGGGCCGCGGGAGATTGATGTCGAGCCGGATCAATACGAAGCGACTGCCGTGGGCGGCGAGGTGTTTCTCATCACCCACCCGGGATGGTTGGGCATCCCCTACGCCGAGGTCAGACCCGTACCATAAAGCAGGCAGATGGGGGAGCTTCCCGCGGGAAGCTCCCCCATCCATGTCCGATACGATCCGGTTCACCGGATCACGATCTTGCACCCCGGCTTGGCCCACTGGATGATGCCCTTCATCACCTTTTCGTCCACGGCGATGCAGCCGGCGGTGGAGTTCTTGCTGCCCTTGCAGTGCAGGAAGATGCAGCTGCCCTTGCCCGACTCGCCGGAGGCGTTGTAGTCGATGAACATGCAGTAGTTGTACACGCCCTTGTAGTCGATCAGGTACTCGTCGGACGAGGTGTGCTTGCGGTCCACCTCGCGCTCGTCCACGAGCTGGTTGTAGTACTTCGTGCCCGAAGCGCCGCACCAGTAGTGGTACTTCGTGACCTTCGTGTAGTCCATCTTCGCGCCGGGGTCGGCCTTGATGCCGAAGGGCTGGGTCAAGTTGTAGGTGCCCGTGGGCGTCTTGCCGTCGCCCTCCTTGGTCTTGCCGATGCCGTTGCGGCCCACGTAGGCGCCGCAGGAATAGAACTGCTTCCAGACGCCCTCCTGCTTCTCGTGGATGCTCAGCCTGGCCGAGCTTCCGCTCTCATAGTCCACCAGCACGATCTGCTCCGCCTCCGCGGCGCAATCCAGCTCCGCAGCGGCGCTCTGCTGCTCGGCCGGCGCCTGTTCGCCCGCCAGGGGCTCAGACGGCTGAGGATCGGACGGCTGCTCCGGCGTGGGCAGCGTGACCTCGGGCTGAACCGCGGACGCGTCGTCCGATACGATCACCTGCACGATCATGCGCTGCTTGCCGCACTTGATGCCCAGGCGCGTGGTGCCCTGCTCGATGCCGAGCAGCTGGCCCTGCTTGCTGATCGCGGCCACGCTCTTGTCCTCCACGTAGTACTTCTCCCGGCCCGCGCGCGGCAGCGATACGATCTCGCCCACCGGTATGCGCAGCTCCTTGGGCAGCACCACCACGCTGCAATCGGCGGATTTGCCGCGATAGCTCGCCGTCACCGTCGCTCGCCCGGCGGACAGGCCGCCGATGCGCCCCTCCTCCGCCGTGGCGATGCTCGCGTCCGAGCTGCTCCACTCGATCTGCTCCACGGGGACGCCCTTGAGCTTCGGCCCCAGCGTCACCTCGTCTCCGGCAAACATGATGCCGACCCTGCCCTTTGCCAGCGCGCCCGCCGGCAGCATGCTCAGCACCAGAAGCGCAATCAACGCGCACGAAAGGAATCTTTTCATTACAATCATACTCCATATACTAAGAATCTATGTATATTATATCACCAATATATGACAGAAGTATGCGACGCATCGCGCTTTTGTGTGCGCAAAGGGGGAGCGCCCCGCTTGGGACGCTCCCCCTTCGTGGATGGATGCCGCCGCGATTACGCCGACAGCTTCGTGGATTCCAAATCGAGCCTGCGGATGATGTCCTCCTGGATCGCGGGCGACAGGTCGAGGAAGTTGACGAAGGTGCCGTGGATGCGCATGATGTAGACGCCGCTGGGCGCGTACTTCTTCGGATTCGCCAGCACCTTGCGCAGCATCTCCGGCGTGGTGACGTTGACATAGAGGTAGAAGGGCGAAATTCCCTGCATCATCGGATTGAAGAACAGCGGGCGGAGGATCTTGTCCCGGAACTCCAGGCCCTTGTCCTCGAAGCTCTCGCCCCGGAAGTAGCCAGGGTTGATGCCCATGTGGGAGGCGTAGCCGCCGTTGAACTTGCCGAAGGGCAGCCGCATGTTGGACAGCAGCCGGAAGCCCAGGCCGTTGTCCGCGCCGCCGTAGAGCGGGTCGACGCCGTAGTTGAGCATCTCCCGCGCCTTGCGCCCGTCCGGCGTCGCGCCGACCCAGTAGCCATAGAGCAGGTGCGTGGACGGCGTGGACAGGTCGGGCCGGAAGGGATTGCCCAGGTAGTTCTTCCGGGAGGCCACCACCTTACAGACGCGGTCGGCGATCTCCGCCGCCTCCCTATCGACGACCTCCACGTTGTTGCCGAACTTCTGGGCGCTGAGCAGGTACTGCTGCATCTCGGGGTCGTGCTCGAAGTTCGTGCGCAGCGCCTCGCAGAGGCGTTCGGCGTCCTGCGGGCGGTCCTTGATCAGGTTGTCGATGGCGATGAACGAATCCGCCACCACGCTGAGGCCGTGGATCAGGCAGCCGCTACCGTTATACTTCGTGCCCTGGCGCCTGGTGTCGCGCACGTCGATGCCGGACTCCAGCCCGCCCATCATCGTGGAGAGGAACGGCACCTGGAGGATCGAAATCGCCTCGGAAGCGGCGTTGGCGCAGGCGGTCATGCGGTCGACGTAGTGGTCGAGGTTCTCGTAGAACAGCCTGCGCACGTTCTTCAGCACGTCCGGCTTGCTCGCGCAGCCCTGCTCCGCGTCGGTGCGGCCCAGCTGACGGCCGGTGATCGTGGACTTGCCGCCGCTCAGCGTCAGCTCCAGCACCTTGCCCAGGTTCAGCCAGCTGTTGGTAGTGTTGCCGTTGTCCTTGCCCATGATCAGCGGCTCCTGGCAGCCCGCCACCGAGTAGTCCTGCAAATCCTTCGGGTCGACGCCGGACTCGTTCTGCAGGATCGGGAACAGCGAGTCGTCGTTGAACAGCGAGGGCGTCAGGCACCCGGGCGTGAAGAAGAAGCGGCCCATGCTGCGGTAGAGCTCCTCGGGGGTATTCTTGTGGAGCTTCACCGACAGGATCGGCTGGGGCAGGTTCATGTCGTAGTAGGCGTCCAAGAGCGCGTAGGAGGTCGGGTTGGTCAGGTCCTCCCCGTCGTTGGACTTGCCGCCGACGATCAGGTTCTGGGAGATGGCCCAGCTCCGGTCCGCCACGTTGAAGAACACCAGCAGGTGCTTCAGCAGCGCGGCGGCGGTGTCGCGGTCCAGATCCTCCTTCGCCCGGTAGGGCTCGAAGATGCGGTCGGCGTTGCCCACGGAGAAGGCGAAGGGGTTCGGCGTCTGCTCCAGGCACATGGTCTGCCAGATCAGCACGAAGGACTGAATCGCCTCGTAGAGGTTCTCCGCGCCATG
>CANQGC010000189.1 GCA_947600345.1 uncultured Clostridia bacterium | reverse complement strand
CTGTCGCGGAAGGAGCGACGGACTTTTGAGCCCATAGATCCGAGGCTCAAAAGTCCTGCGTTGCATTTCTGTAGAAGCGCCGGTTCTCAGCGCGGCAGCAGAAGGGAGAATCCAAGGAACCTCAGGTTCCTTGGCAGGAATTCTCAAGGGACAGAGTCCCTTGAGCAGGTCTGGACGGAGTCCAGCGTAGCCCCAGAGGCTGCGCCAAGCAGTCAGCTGCGGTTCAAGGCACAAGGCCCCGCTCCCAGGCGGCCCGCGGAATCAAGCCAGAGCTGCGGCAAAGCGCACTCAGGCATCATCGCCTCCAATCCGCGGGCCGCCGGCGGCGCGGAGTTGAATTGGCAAGCCTTCCGGCTTGCCAATTCAAGGCAGCCGCCACTAACTCTCATCCCCCGTTTCGATTTCCAACAAAGCTCCCGCATCCACCCCGCCATCGTCAGGCTTGCCCTGCCATGCGGCTCCATGCTTCCGATGCGGCGCATGACGATGGAAGAAGCCGTGCTTGCGCAAGGGCTTGGATTCTTTGACGTGAGGCAGTCGGGGGAAAGTGTGGCGAGTTAAATCGGGAGGTTTCGTTTGCTGTTTTGAAAGGGGAAGCCGGATGGCTTCCCCTTTCAAAAGGCGCTTCGGCGGCCCGCGGTATGGAGGCGATGGGGCGTTGGTTCGAATTGCCGGAATCTGGATGGTTTGCCGCGGGCCGCTGGGGGACGCCGGGCTCCGCCCGGACCCGTTTTCGGGCTCCGCCCGGACCTGCTTAAGGGACTCTGTCCCTTAAGAATTCCTGCTTAAGGACCTGAGGTCCTTAAGAATCTCCCTTCTGCTGCCGCGCTTTTGGGGCGCGGCGTTGGGGCTTAGCCGATATACCTCCAACCGCAGTCGTCGTGGTAGATCATCAGCTTCGTCATGCCGCCATCGACGCAGATATTCTCTCCGGTAATAAACCCCGCCTTCTCCGAGCACAGAAACAGCGCCAGCTCCGCAATATCCTCCGGCTTGCCCACCCGGCCCACCGGCTGCTGCGTGGCGTCCGGCCCCGCAATCTCCGCGCCCGTCGTGTCAATCCATCCCGGCGAGATCGAATTCACCCGCGCCTTGCCCGCCAGGCTCACCGCCAGTGCGTGGGTCAGCGCCGATATGCCGCCCTTGGCCGCGGTGTAGCTCTCCGTCTCCGGCTGGCTCATCCGGTCCCGGGACGAGGATATGTTCACGATCGCCGCCCCCGGCGCCAGGTGCGGCATCAGCAGCTTCACCAGGTAGAAGGGCGCGCTCACGCCCACCCGCAACGCGCGGTTGAACTCCTCCCAGCTGCAGTCGCGGATGCCCTTCATCAGCGGCGGCGCGTTGTTGACGATGCAGTCCACGCGGCCGTACCTGCGAATCACGTCCTCGGCGAAGGCCTCCAAAGTCTCCGGTTCGCCGATGTCGCCAGTAAAGATGCCCTCGCCGGGCGTCAGGTCGATGGCGCAGACCGTCGCGCCCTCCCTGCGGAAGGCCTCGCAGATGGCCTTCCCGATTCCGTGCGCGCCGCCGGTGACGACGGCGACCTTGCCTTCGAACATTGCGCGTTCCTCCTCTGTCGGATGTATAGCTCACTGCCGGTCCACGTCGATCTCCAGCTCGCGGTCCGGGCAGTTCTCCCGGGCGATGCGCTGAAGCTCGCGGAGCGCCTCCTCGTCGCTGAGCTTGAGCTCGTAGGGCAGCGCGGCGTCGAAGCTCAGCTCGCCGGGCTCGAGGCGGAAGTCGTGCAGCGTGATCCCCTCGCCCAGGGCGGCGCGGATGTCCGCCTCGATGCGCTGCCGGAGCGCCCGGGATTCCGCGCCCGCGCTGACCGGGTCCATGTGGATGGTGGCGGAGCAGTCGAGCTCCTCCCGCAGCCTGCGCTCCAGACGGTCGATGGCCTCGTGCAGCGCCATCAGCTCGCCGTCGGCGCGCACCTCGGCGTGCAGCGAGATCACCGTGCGGCCCGCGCCGTAGTCGTGTACCATCAGATCGTGCATTCCCAGTACCTCGGGGCAGGAGGTGACGATTTCCTCCACCTTCCGCACGAAGTCCGGGTCGGGCGCGCTGCCCAGCAGCGGGCTGATGGTCTCCCGCAGCGATTGCACGCCCGCCCAGAGGATCAGCAGCGATACCGCCGCGCCCGCCCAGGCGTCGATGTTCGCGCCGGTGAAGCGGGCGATGAGCATCGAAACCAGCACCGCCGTGGTGGCGACGGCGTCGGAGAGGCTATCCGTGGCGGTGGCGGCCAGCGTGGCGGAGCGGATCTCCCGGCCGATCGCGCGGTTGTAGAGCGCCATGTAGAGCTTGACCAGGATCGAGGCGCCGAGTATGCAGGCGGGAAGGAGCGCGAACTCCACCGGCTCCGGCGCAAGGATGCGCGCCACGCAGGAGCGCGCCAGGTTTGCGCCCATCAGCAGAATCGCGAGGGACACGATCAGTCCCGCGATGTACTCGTAGCGCCTATGGCCGTAGGGGTGATCCCGGTCGGGCTTTCTCGCGGAGAGCCGGAAGCCCACCAGCGCGATGGCCGAGGACAGCGCGTCGGAGAGGTTATTGAGCGCGTCGGCGGTGATGGCGATGGAGCCGCTGAGCGCGCCCGCCAGCAGCTTGGCCGCCGTCAGCAGCAGGTTGAGCAGGATTCCCACCGCGCCGCAGAGCGCGCCCCAGGCTCGGCGCACCGCCGGGTCGCCGGTCTGTTCGCTGTTCCTGATGAAGATTTTCGCAAGGGAATGGATCATTCTATCGTCCTTCCTCGGGCCAAATCGCTCTTGCGCATCCTATGCCGCGGCGCGGCGATGTTTCCAAAGCAGCGTGAACTGCCAGCTGAGCGGGATCAGGTACAAATACGAGGCGAAGGGCAGCGCGGCCAGGCCGCAGCCCAGCATCTTCAGCGGCACGCTGCAGGCAATGCACCAGGGCACCAGGCCGCAGAGCGTGATGACCGAGTTTTCGATGTCCAGCATCAGCGCGACGCGCGCCCCGGGGCCGTCGCCGTAGTTTCCGGACATGCACTGGCGGCACATGATCACGCCGATGGTTTGATTGCAGAACACCATGGAGCTGAGCAGCGCCGCGGCCACCATCGCCGGGAAGCGGCCGACTCGCCCCGTCAGCCGGGCGAACGCGCCCTCCACCGAAGCCAGCATCCGCGTGCCGTCGAATATGCCGGAGAGCCCGCTGGAGAACAGCAGGATCGCCTCGACCTCCAGCATCGAGACCGCGCCGCCGCCGGAGAGCACGGCGTTCAGCTCCGCGCTGCGGGGGGCATAGCCCAGCAGCGTCATGCGCAGCGCATCCGCGAAATCGCGCCCCTGGAGCAGCAGCGTCAGCAGCAGGGAAACCAGTATGTTTGCGACCATGACCCACTTGATGTCGATTCCCGCGAAGGCCATCGCCAGCAGCAGCGCCGTCGGCAGCAGGCACCAGGCTGAGAGCCGGAACTCCCCGGCGAAGCTCTCCAGCAGCGCGCTGTCCACCGCCTCCGGCCGGGCGAAGCGGGAGGGCAGCAGGTAGAGCAGCGCGCACAGCGCCAGCGGCAGCAGCGAGGAGCGCAGCATGAGCTTGATGTTCTCGCTGACGTCGGTGCGCGTCTCATTCGCGACCAGCACGGCGCTGGAGGCGGCGGGAGAGCCCCGGTCGCCCACGTAGAGCCCGGACATCACCGCGCCGCCTACCAGCGCCAGGTTCACACCGCTGGCCCGGGCGATGGTCATCAGGATCACGCCCATCGTGCCCGCCACGCCGAAGCAGGTGCCCAGCGCGTAGCTCATGATGGCGGTCAGCGCGAAGGCAGCGAGCAGGAACAGCCCCGGCGGGATCAGCTTCACGCCGTAGTAGGTGAAGAAGGCGATGGTGCCGGTCTGCCGCCAGAGCGAGGTCAGGCAGCCGATCAGCAGCATCACGATCACCACCACGCGGGATTCCCACATGCCCTTCGCGAACATCCGCGCGATTTCTCCGAGGCCGAAGCCCCTGCGCAGCGCGACGCATCCGAATGCCAGCAGGCCCACGACCAGCGCGAGCGCCATCGTGGCGCCGCCGGCCAGGCAGGCGATCATCGCCGCCATGAACAGCGCGAAGGAGAGGAACAGTTCCATGCGGGCTTCGCCTCCGAAGGGAGTTTTATCTGAGCGCTCTGTATACAAGGCGGCGCGGCTCCGCTCCGCGGGGCCGCGCCGCCGTAGGGGTACCGGTCACTTGGATTCCAAGAAATAACGAATTACGTTGCGGCGGGTCACGATGCCAATGAACACGCCGCGGTCGTCCACGATGGGCACGTAGTTCTGGCCGGCGGTGCGGGAGACCAGCTCCTCGGCGGGCTCGTCGATGCGGGCGGAGGGGTTGCGCTCGCGGTTGAGAATGTCGCGCACGCGCTTGCGCTCGGCGTCCTCGGGGGCGCTCAACTGAAAGCGCTCGCCGTCGGTCTTCGCCAGCGCGGCGAGGAAGTCGCCCTCGTTCACCGCGCCCACGTACTTGCCCTCCCTGTCGATCACCGGCACGGAGGTGTAGCCGCTGCGGCGCATCTCATGCAGCGCCCGGGCCAGGGGCATGCTGTCCTGGAGGTAGAAAACTTCGGACTTGGGCTTCAAAAAGAAAGCAACGTTCATGATCTCACCTCCCAGTGCATTCATTATACCGGATTTTTCCCCGCGTTGCAAGCGCGGAGGCGGTCGATTCGAAGAATATGCCGTCGAAGGAGCGAGCCGCCGGGCGCTTTGCCCGGCGGCTCGGAGCTTCCGCGCTTCGCTTATGCGTAGATGAAGTTATACAGAAGCATGGCGTTGCGGTCCCAGTCGGTGTCGTAGAACATCTCCTTGTCGTTGCGGCGGTCGAGGGTGTAGGTGCCGTTCTCGGGCAGGCGCAGCGTCTCCACGGCGGAGATGTCGCTGTTGAGCACCGTCATGGCCACCTCGAGGGCGCTGTTGAGGTCCATGTTCGTGGTCACGTTGCCGGACAGGCTGGAGATCAGCATGCCGATCTCGGCCACGTTCTTGCCGCGCAGCTTCTGCATCAGCTTGGTGATGACGGTGCGCTGGCGCTCGGTGCGGGCGTAGTCGTTGTCCACGTAGCGGACGCGGGCGTAGGCCAGCGTCTGGCGACCGTTCAGGTGGGTGTTCGGGCCGTAGGTGGTCAGGTTCACGCTTTCAATGTCGGATTCATCGATGCCCTCCGTGGCGGCGGCCTTCGCCTGGTGGTGCTGCTTCTTGTTGATTTCATTCATTTCGGCTTCGGTGATGTCCACGTCGATGCCGCCCAGCGCCTCCGCGATGCGGGTGAAGCCGTAGAAGTTGACCGAAACGTAGTACTGAATGTTCATCTGGAACAGCTCGTTGATGGTCTTGATCGCGTAGAGCGGGCCGCCGAAGTAGTTCGCGGCGTTCAGGCGGTAGAGGCCGCTGTTCTTGCCCAGATCCTGGTAGTCGACGGCCACGTCGCGCAGCAGGGAGGTCAGCTTGACCTCGCCGGTCTGGGTGTTGATGGACGCGATGATCATGGTGTCCGTGCGCGCGGGCTCGTCGATGTGGCGCTCGTCGGTGCCCAGCAGCAGCACGTTCATCCAGTTCTCGGGCAGCGAGGTGTTGATCTTCAGCTGCTCGGGGGAAACCTGCACCTGCTCGGCTGCGGAGATCACCGGCGCGTCGTCGTCGTTATCGTCTTCCTCCTCCTCATAATCCCCCTCATCGAAGGACTGATCGGGCGCCTCGACGGCCTGCGGGGCGTTGGGATCGGGAGTCTGGCTGACCATGGTGGCGTTGCTCATGGCGCCGCCCGCGGGCTCCGCGGTGGGCAGGGTCTGAGGCCCGCCGGAATCCTTCTTGTCGCCGCCAATGACGAATATCAGGATCAGCGCGACGATCAGCACCACGACCACGCCGAGGATGATGAAGAAGCGGGGCTGGACGCCGCGCCTGCGGCGGCGCGGCGCGGGGCGGCGGCCCTGGGGCTGCCTGCTGCCCGACGGCCGCTGGCCCTGGGGCCGGGACGCGCTGCGCGCGCCAGAGGGCCTC
>CANQGC010000188.1 GCA_947600345.1 uncultured Clostridia bacterium | reverse complement strand
GCTGGATCACCGAAGCGGAGCGCGAGTGGTTCTACGCCGAACTGGAGCGCCTGGCGCCCGTCGATCAGGAGCCGGCGCTGGGTCCGGCGCTGGAGGAGGACGACGAGCCGGAGTACGATCCGCTGCGCGACCTCATGAACGACCGCGCGAACGAGCTGGGCGTCATCGTCCAGGGATAAACGACCGACCGCCCGCCCGTGGGCATGGTACGCGGGCAGATAGGAGCAGCCATGAATTACGTTTTCCTGCACCCCACAAAGATCGCTGCGAGCAGCCTGCCGATCTACGACGCGGCGGTGGAGCGCTATCCCCACTTGAAGTCCATTCAGGACGCGATGCACTTTTGCACGGCCCTTTGCAGCCTGGCCGCGGTGAACGAAATCAAGGTCCGCGAGTATGACGCCATCGCCCGCGTCGCAAACGGCGAATTGTGGCCGAACTGCCTGCTGATTGCCTACCGGCAGCGGGGCGTCGATCAGTGCCGCGTCATCAGCCCCAGCTACGCCGCTTTCATCCTGCAGCCGGGCGGCCTGGCCGATCTGCTGGACTTTTACAACCTCTACCGCGTGAACTCCTGCGGCACCCCAGAGCCGCTGCAGGCGGAGCTGGACGCCCCAAACCACGCCGTCAAATTCTGGACCGCCGCCGGCGAACTGGTGGCGACCGGCATTTACCCCGAACACTGACCGACCTGCCCGCCCGTGGGCATTGTACGCGGGCAGATTGGAGGTTTTCATGGTACAGATCACACATACCGAAATCCTGACGCTGGCGATCAGCGCCCTCGGAGCGCAAATTGCGCGGTGGCGGCCCGATCCCGACCAGCACGACCAGCAGATCGACGAACTCACCAAACAGATACTCCTCCCGCTGCATGAAAAGCGTGAAACGCTGAAAGCGCTTTACAAGGTCGAAACCGGTACCGATTTCGGCGAGTAATGCAGCCCGCCTTCCCAAAACGACGAAAAGCGGGAAACACCGAACTTTTTCAGTGTTTCCCGCTTCTTTGTGCGTGAATTTTTCTCCTGCAGATCTCCGATCCGCGCCGGATCGCGCCCGCAGCGCTCACTTTTCGCCGAAAAATCCCGAACTATCGAGGTCGAAAAGGTTCACCTGCGCGGTTTCCCGCTCCAGGCGCTCGCGTCTCCCGTTTCCCTGCATTTGCCCGATAGATTTATCGCCCAAACGAAAGAAACGCCCACAGGGGCGTTTCCGGCGTCTCATGTGCTATTGTGTTATTCGTTCATCGCGTTCCGCTCGCGCTCGATGCGCTGGGCCTCGTCCACGCTGGTCAGGGCGCTGCCCGCCGTCATGCGCAGGCACTCGATGTGCTGATACAGCGAATTGTGGCGCAGGTTGCGATCGTACTCCTCCGCGCATACCGCAGCGGTTTCCAGCCCGCCGCACAGCGCGCTCAGCTTATGGTCTAACTCTTCTAAGGTCGTAATGAGCCTGAAATCGCTCTGCATATTCGTCTCTCCTTCGTATGTCGGCCCCGCTGGGGCTTTCTTTCTCGTCGGGTTTGACTTTTCGGCGCGAATATGCTAGAATTTACTCGTGCCGAAAAGTCGGTGCGGTTGAGGGGTTTGTTGGCTAGGGCGCCGATGGGCAAACCCCTCATTTTTTGTTGATTTCTGCCTCCACCAGATCAATACCGCGCTCGATCACTTGCGTGCGCGATTCATTCAGCGCGTCGGCGCACCATTGGAGCTTGTCGGCGGTTTCCTGCTTGATTCGCAGCCCCAGCGCTACGTCCTTCTTAATCTTCTTCGGCGGTCGGCCTGTTCTCGGAGTCATTTCATCACCTCACTTTTTGCTCCTGCATTTATTATATTTTTGCTCGGGCATTTTGTCAACACCTTTTTGGGCATAAAAAAAGCAGGGGCTTTCGCCCCCGCTCGTTTTGTCTGCTCCGCTGCGGTGCCGCCATTTGAATCAAAACCGGCGGCGTGTACGTCGGTTTTGGTTTCCCTCGTAGGCGGAGCCGTAGAGGGAAACAATACCGGCCAGTCAGGTTTCCGCCCGGAAATCGCGCAGCGATTTCAGGAAACCGCAGCACCCCAGCCCCCGCGCGGGAAATCCGCAGATTTCCCGCGCTTTCATGCGCTAGTCCTCGCCGTCCGGCGCGTCGGCCATATCCACCTCCGGCAGGCCGGTGGCGATGCTGGTCAGCACGGAGACGATGGCGGCCAGGCCCGCGGTGGACAGCACCGCCAGCCAGTTGACCTCCGAAATCAGCATCGAGCTGCCGATGGCGCCGATGGCAGCCTGAGCGAACGTTTTCGCCGCGCGGATCGCCGCGCACTTGATGAAATTCTTACTCATGGTTTCCCTTCCTTTCTATGTCGGCTCCGCCCCGGCTTTCGCCGGGTCGCAGCTACGCCGCCACAAACCTGCGGTTTGCAGCGGCTAGTCGGCCCTTGCGGGCCTCCCTCCTGCCCCTTCGGGCGTCGAAAATGAATTACAGCCGGAAAAAGAAGCCGACCAGGCCGCCCACCACCGCGGCGATGGCGGCGGCGATGATGCTGTCCCAGCGCTTTGCCGGTTTCTCTTTCAGCTCCTCCACGTCGGCGGCCACGCTGGCCAGCTTGTCGCTCATGTTCTTTTGGGCGCCGGTCAGGCGCTCCACCGAAAGCGCCAGGCTATGCACACTTTCGGCCAGCTGTTTCTGCTCGTCGATGCGCTTAAACGCCGCCTTGACTTCGGCCTCCAGCCGCGCCAGGCGCTCCAGGACCTCACTGTCTCCGGGCATCGCTTACACCTCCCGCACATAGTCGGCCTTGATCCACAGCACCGTCTTGCCCACCTTCACCGGCCGCCAGTCCGCGGCGTCCACCGGCGCAAAGGTCGCGCCCTTGTTCACGGTGTCCACGACTCTGTACTCCTCGCCGGGGCCGCTGCGGATGTTCACCGTGCCGCCGGTGATCTTGATCCGGTCGCCCTCGCGCACGGCGTACTTTGCGCTGGCCCAGCACGCGCGCCGCAGCCGCACGAGCGGCATCCAGCCGGTCGGCTCCGTCCCGGCGTTCGCCGGGCCGCAGCTACGCGCCTGCGGTGCCCCCTGGGCGTCCTCGGCGCTAGTCGGGCCTTTCGGCCCTCCCTCCGTGGCCCCCGCCGGGCTTGCGTTCACCTGCACCAGGCGCTCGCCCTTGTGGACCACCTTCAGGATGCTGTACTCCGCGCCGGGGCCGCTGCGCAGGTTGACGCTCTCGCCGATCACCTCCAGCGCGGGGCCGTCCGTGGCGCTCGTATTGCCGCCCGTGGCCGCCTGCGCGCCTAGGTTGAAATCCCCACTGGGGATTTCAAGTCGCCCTGTGGGGCGACCGGGGCGGTTCAAATCAGGGATTTGAAGCGCCCCGCCGATGGAGGAAATGGTCGCCTTATCCGCCACGCCCGTCACAGGCAGGTTTGCGGCCGCCTGGTACGCCTTTACCGCCTTTTCGGTGTTCGCGCCGAAATCGCCATCCGCGCCGTCCGGCCCCACGTCGAAGCCGTGGGCGATCAGCGCCGCCTGCAGCGCGCGCACGTCCAGGCCGGTGCAGCCCTTTTTCAGCTCGCGCTCGCCCAGGTGGGTGTCTACCCATCCGTCGGCGTCGGCGAAATCCACGTGCCGGCGCACCTTGATCAGGCCCTTGTTGCCCACCTTTGTGCTGGTCTTGCTGCCGTAGCGCTGCTTACAGTAGGCGTTCATTTCGTGGCGCTTCGGGTTGCCGCTGCCGTGGCCGTAGAGCCACACCTTCCCGACAGGCGCGGCGCTCGAATTTTCAATTCGACCGTCGCGGTCGGCTTTAGCCGACTCGGAAACCCTTTGGGTTTCCGACCTTGCGGTGATTTCCCCGACCATCTCCACGTGGCCCACGTAGCCCGCGCCGCTGCGGCTCTTGTCCGTGCCCGCGAACAGCAGCACGTCGCAGGTCTGCAGCACCTCCGGGTTTTGGATCACGCCGTTTTTGATCTTGACCGGCACGTCCACCAGGTCCGTCGAGTGGTACATGCCCACGGTGTTCGGCAGCGTGCTGCCGCCGTAGCGGATCGGGTGGCCCATCGCCTTGAAGGTGGCCGCGATGCTGCTGGAGCAGTCGCTGTAATACTTGCCGTCTTTGTACTTGCTGTACACGTAGGCCCGCCGCGGCTGACTGTACTTGTTCCGCCCGATGATCGTGCCGTACTTCTTTACGATGTCCGCGCGTCCCTTTGCCATAGTCTCACCTCCTAAATTTTCGGCTGCCCCACCCCCTTCGGGGGCGTCGCAGCTACGGGGCTGCGGTACGGCTGCGCCGTGTCCTCGCCCCTAGTCGGCCCCTTTGGGGCCTCCCTCAAAACGTGATTCGTATTCCCGAACTGATCCAGTCGTCGTAGTGCGCGCGTATATCGTCCTCCAGCCCCTCCCAGGGCACGATCCCGCGCACCGCGCTGACGGTCAGGTCGTGGTCGTAGATGCCGTCCTCCGTTTTGTACTCCGCCCACTCCACGGGGATGTACACGTCCACCGTGCCGTCGTCATTCGGCACGATGCTGTAAAACTTCGCCGGATGCCCCGCCACGCGCTCGCTGGGCGTGAACCGCACGCCGGGCGGCTCCGGTCGTCCCGGCCGCACGCTGGTCGTGCCTACGCACTGCAGCTTGCACAGGTCCACCTCGCAGATTCTCATGCGCTGATCCAAACATTCCAATTCGGTATGGTCCATGCGGTGCACAATGAAAAGGATCACCACCAGCACCAGCTCCACAACGGCGAAAAAGAGCGCCACGCCTAAGGCGTCGCCCAGCTGTTCCAGCGTCATTCGTCCGCACCCCCCGCCAGGATTTCGTCGGCCACGGTGCCGCGCCTCAAATTTTCAATTTGAGCCGCGGCAGTCGGCCCCTCCAGGGCCGACCGAGCTGATAAAATCAGCTCGCCTTCCTCCGCCGTGATCCAGCGGTCCACGGCGTCGCGGACCATCTTTTCGTTCCACAGCCCCGCGTCATAGTAGCCCTTCACGCGGTCGAATTTCGCGCTCCTATCCATGCCTTACACCCCCTCATTCGGCAGCGCCACGTCCACCATCATGCTCAGATAGTCCAGATTCGCCGCCAGCTGCGCGGCCCGCTTCATCGGTGCGTCGTCCCGCTGGGTCATGGTCACGTCGGTGATGTGATACCAGGCGTAATGCTTCCCGTCCCGGCCGATCTTGCGGTGGTAGCAGTCCAGCACCTTGAAGCGGTAGCTCTCCGTTATATCGCCGTAGCGCATCTCCGCCTGCTGATAGCTACCAGCCGGCAGATATTGGGCCACGTCGCCCTTTGTTTTAAGATAGCGGCCCTCCGAAGCGCCGCTCTTAATTGTCCCAAACATGTACTCAGTCGCCACTGTTTCAGCACCTCCCTGCGCCGTCCTATGACGCGCACAACGTCCTTTAATTGCTTCTGCACGCCCACCTTCACACATCGCTGCATGAGCTTTCGGCTGCGGCAGTGTTTCAGCTGGCCGATCTGGGCGATGGCGCCCGCGGCCGTCTTGAAGTAGATCGGCGCCTTGTCCGCCAGTCGCTGGTCGATGCCGGCCAGCCTGCGCCTCATGCGCAGCACGTTCTTCTTTCGCCAAACCAGATAGCCGTGGGCGTGCTTGTAGCCCAGGGCGTCGATCCGGCGCGGGTGCCGCAGCCGCCTGTGCTTTTCGCTCCATTCGGCGCTGCGGCGCTCCACCTTGCGCGTGTACGTGGTGCGGTACACCTGCCAATTCGGTTTCAGCCGCAGGCCGATCTTATGCAGCTCCCGGTCTATGGCTCGGATCGCACGGTGCAGCTGCCGCTTGTTCGGCCCCGCCAGCGTGAAATTGTCCATGTTCCGGGTGTAGTGCGGCACGTGCAGCACCTGGCGGATGTAGTGGTCGATGGGCTGCAGCGTGGTGTTCGCGTACCATTGACTGGGGTATGCGCCGCTCACTACGCCGAACTTTAGCGAAATGCCGATCAGCTCCATGATGGGCTGCTCTTTCACCAGCCGCCGGAAACGCTGCTGCACCACTTCGGGTTTGAGGTTGTAAAAAAACTTCTC
>CANQGC010000187.1 GCA_947600345.1 uncultured Clostridia bacterium | reverse complement strand
GAACGGATATTCTATTGACGATGCGCATCGTAGGCCACACGGATTATCAGACTACGCGCAACATCTACACCCACTTGTCCCGCAAACATTTGGATAAAGCAAAGGCGCAAATGGACAATATGTTCGCTGCGGATAAAACAAAAGTTGCACAAAAGTTGCACAAGCCAGATATATACGAGATATGGCAAAAAAAAGAAAAACCCCAGAAATGCTGTATTTCCAGGGCTTTTCAGTGGCTCCCTTACTAGCTTTTGATAAGAATAAAGCTCCTGTTATCCTTCTTCTGCCCATTGACGTAAAATTTTCATATCTTCCGGTATGTTTCTCTGGATGATCGAGAACAGGTACCGAAGGATACCCTTGGATATTTTGCAGCGATAGCTTTCTACTTTGTGGGAGACCAAATCGCCCTCTAAGCCGTAAGTGACCACAGGGCAGGTGGAGCAATACGGAACAAAGACGCAATCCCGGCAGTGGGGGAGCACTTCGATGCAGGAGGCCGTGCACACCGCCCGCGCCGCCGGCGAGGAGATGAGCCGGTTGTAGCTCTCGTCCACCGTGCCCAACAGGAACAGTTCATCTCCCATGTTCGCCAGCATCCGAGCCTCGTCGCAGGTGTAGACCTTCCCGTCGAAATTGATGGCCATCTGGCCGATGGCGCCGCCACAGGGGGAGCGGTGCTCCGTGTGCCCCACGGATTCATTCAGGAGGATGCGGCGCAGATAGATCGCGGCTGTCGTTTCGCAAACATAGGTGCCGGATAGACACCTTTTCATGAGATCCTCCAGTAGCGCGCGGTAGAACTCCAGATATTCCTCCGCCGTGTACCCAATCTCGGCCCATCGCTGCGCCGCGCAGCCCAAGGGCGTCAGCGGGCGGACGTACAGATGATGGATGCCCTGGCGCAGATACGCATCGACGATCTCTCTCGCGCGGGGCAGGGAGCGGCGGGTCGTGGTCTGGATCGCACTCGGCGCCTCCGAGCTTCCGCTTTCGGCCAAAAGTTGCCGGTAGCGCTCGATTCCCCGCTGCCAGCGTTGGTAGCTCCCGCTGCCGGAGGCCAGCGGACGGTTCGCGTCGTGCAGCGCTTCCGGGCCGTCGAGGGAGGTGGAAATGTGCACGTCCTCCCGGATTAGCCAGCGCATCAGCGCCTCATCCAGATCCAGCATATTGGTCGCGATGGCAAAGTCGACTCGCTTTCCCAGCTGCGCAAATCGCTGCTTTGCGTAGGAGACCGCGAAGCGCAGCGCGTCGGCGTTCAGCGTCGGTTCGCCGCCCTGAAATTCGATGGTGACGCGGCTGGCCGGTGATTGCGCCGCCAGATCGATCGCCCTCCGGCAGGTCTCCTTGCTCATGTGGACGGGTTTGCGGTTCGCCCCCGCCTGACAGTAGACGCAGCTCTGGTTGCACTGATTTGTCAAGACCAGTATAAAGAGCTGCGTGGCGGAAAAGGCACACTCCTTCATGGTTGCGAGTTCGCCCGCCCATCTCTGTGCATAATCATGCATGTCGCAAGTATAGAGAAAGCCCAGCTGTTCCAATCTGGCAAAGAGCGGCTCTCCTTCGGCTAGATTTCCGGACAGGTACGCTGAAAACTCCGCATCCGTCAGAAACGCGAATCGGCCGAAGTCGTTCGTCAGCAGTATTTCATTTTCGAGTCTGTCCCAGAAAAAAGCTCCGCGATTGTACATCCCGACACCCCTCATTCATAGGGCTGAACCGCCAGATCCGGCATAACGATCGTCGTTTGAAAGAAGCCCCCGCATTGGTTCTTGCGGCCGCACCGCTCGCACGCCGGAAGGTAGCGCACCTTTTCCGGGGAGATGCTCCTGCGATAGAGCGCGTGATAGCGCTCCTCAACGGTGCAGAGCGGAAAGTTGAACAGCTGCACGGAAACCCCGCTGCGAATCAGTATGTCCACCGAGCGCGACACCTGCGGCCAGAGCGCGTCGAAGGGCAACCATACTTCCCTTCGCCGCAGCATCGCGTTGCCCATCATTTCCAGTCCCATGATGCTGACGTGGTTCACATTGGGATAGCGCCGCCCGATGAATTCCGCCAGCTCCGGCATATGTCCGGCGTTCAGCGCGGAGGCGACGATGCGCAATTCGACGTGCTCCCCCAGCGATAGCAGCCGGTCGAGCCCCAGCGCCGTCTGTTCAAAGCTGCCCGGAGAAGCGGAAATTCGATCGTGCAAAGTCGCGTTGGCGGCGTGGAGCGGTATGCCCAGCAGCGTCCGGTAGGGCCGCACCCTTCGATAATCGCGCAGAAAGTCTGCGTAGCAGAAGGCGCGCCCGTTGGTCAGGATGTGCAATTCGCAGTCCGTGAAGTGCGCCTTGATCGCCGCGAGGATGCGCAGAAAGTCCTCCTTCAGCAGCGTGGGCTCGCCGCCGGTCAGGCAGAGGTAATCCGCGCGGGGATCCATCGCCTGAATGCACTGCAGCAGAAGCTCCGTCGATTCGTTCCGGCCGTTCATCCGCTGCCTGGTTCCATAGGGGCACATGACGCAGTTGGAGTTGCACCGCCCCGTCAGAAACAGCGTGCGCTCTCCGCGATCTGCCGTGCGTAGCGACGATACGTACTGCTGCCCGCCCGCTTCGCGAAACAGGAGCAGATCGCCGGGCTGAAGTGCCCGTTCCTTCGGAAGTGCGAATCGCGTTCCGTCGGGAAGAACGCCCGACCCGCCGGACAAAAGATAGGCTCCGAATCCGCCCGCCTGTGGTTCGCCGGCGTTCTCGACGAGCAGCGCGCAGCGCTCCGGCGGGAGGAAGACTTCCTCGTCGGACGCAGTGCATCGAAGCACGCGCGTCTCCGGCTCGGACATGATTCCATCCCCCCTCATCTGTAGAAAGCGGCATAGCGCATCAGCGTCACCAGCACCGACGCGGCAATGAAGGGCGCGAAGGGAATCATTTCTACGATGACCACATCGCGCCCCGCGTTCTTGCACCAGCGCCGCACCGCCTCCGCCTGCGCGGCGCTGAGGCGGGAGCGGCGGCTCTCCGTCGTCGCCCTGGGCAGCACCGGATCCACGCAGCGGCTCATCGCCAGCACGGAGCCGAGGGAGAGGATCATCCCCGGCCGTAGCGCTTCCCCGGGGATGCCGCGGTAGCTGTTTGCCTCCGCCCGGCGATTCAGAATTTCAATGATCCATGCGATGAGCGCGCCCCGAAGCAGTATGAAGGCGCCCGCCTTCCAATCCGGCGACGCGCCGAATTCCGCGATCAGCGCGATTGCCCCCGCCGCGGCGAGAATGGGAAACAGATACTTTCCAAACCGCCGCGCCAGCCAGGCCGCGCCCACGATGCAGAGGATGCACAGCGCCTGATTTGCCTGAAAGAACGCTGGGAACAGGCGGTTCAGCGCGCACTGCGCGCCCATCGCGAATCCCATGCCCATCGCCACAGACGGCGCAGAGCGAAGCGATATGCCGGAAATTCGGGGGCGTTTTTCGCGCTCCGACACCGGAGATACGATGACAATCCAGAGATAGCCCAGCGCGAACGCGAAGATGATGATGTCCAGCGCGGGAAAGAGATTTCCGTCCGGCGCGGGATAGAATTCCGGCGGATACAGCGCGGCAATCGCCAGGAAGAGCTTCGAGTCCCCCGGCGCCCAAATGTCCATTCGGTAAAAGAAGATCGCAAATCCGGCGGACAGCGCCAGATTCAGCGCCCAGCGGCAGAGGGAGGCGGGGGAGAATTCCCCTGCGATCAGGCCCATAAGCCAGATGAGCGCGCCGATTCCCAATCCGGCGAGCAGATGCGCGTTGCGCACCTTGCCGCAGCGCACGTCGGTCGCGCCGCCCAACGCCGCGAGGGACGCGACCAAAACCGCCAACAAGATTCGCGTCATTCCGAAACCGCGCTCCAGCTCTCGAAGATTCTGCGGCGGTCTTCCCGCCAGGATTCTTCCGCCTCCTCTGGCGGCTCCGGTGCGTTGGAGGCCTCCACGCAGCTCGCGTACAGCGCGCGGCCGAGCAACAGCTCGCGCACATTCGCGCTTTCACGGACGGCGTCGTACCGCATCATTTCAAAGTTGATTTCCCGCCAGGCGGAGGCCGCCAGTTCCTCCGCGTCCGTCGAACCGCCGAGCGGCTCCAGGTACACGTTCAGCCGCGCGCCGTCCCGCTCGTAGGAAATGGCGCAGCGTTCCTGCAGGCGATACAGCGCGCGCATCACCGCCTGCCGCGCGTAGACCGTCACGTCCAGGCGCAGCAGAATTCCATCATCCGTCTTCTCGTAGCTCCGTCGCATCACAGTGCTCCTATTTTAGAACCTATTTTAATGGAATCGTGTCCGGTGGTATTTGGGGAATCTTGAACATATTGCTCGGAACGAGCGTCGGTTCAGGCGTTGAGGTCGGTTTGGGCGTCGCCGTCGGCTTCGGTATGGCATTGGAATGGCTGCTGTGGTTGGAATGATTCGAATGGCTTCCGTGGTTGGAGTGGCTCCCGTGATTGGAGCCGCTCGAATGGCTCTGATGGCTCACGTGACTCACGTGGCTGGAATGGGATCCCCCGCCGCCGCTGCGATGGCTGGAGTGGCTCCGGTGACTGGAATGGCTCCGGTGCCCGGCAAACGCGTCCTGTGCGCTGAGCATCACCGACAGAACGACCATCAAAGAGCCGATCATCAACAACCGCCCCTTGGGTATGCTCGCCTCTTCATCATAGAGGAAGTCCGATATAGAATGGCGTATCACTTCACCACTGTCGCCAAATTGAATCCGCGCCAAGGCGCTCACCACCCGATCTGTTGATTATAAGCCCATGTTCCTTTGATCTCCGTGCCATCTGCGAGCACATAGACTCCGCTGCCGTGCATCATGCCGTTTTCCCACTCGCCCTCGTACCGCTCCACCGAATCCTCACCGCCGAAGTGGTACACGCCCTCGCCTTCCATGCGGTCATTCGCCCACTCGCCGCTGTATACGTCGCCGTTGGGGAAGTAGGAGCTCCCCCGGCCACTGCGCACGTCGTCGTCGTACTCCCCTACGTAATACTCGCCGCTTTCGTAGTAGAACGTTCCCTGCCGGTATTTTCCGTCGCTGTCGAAGCTGCCCAGGAAAAAGCTCCGATCCGGCCATTGAACGAGGCCCAGCGCATCATTTCCAAACTGAACTACATCGCCACTGTCGGGTTTGCGCTCTCCTGCCTCCTCTAGCAGGCGATACTGGGTTGCGCAAGTTGCCGTCCCTGTGGGGGAAAGCGCGTGCTCTTCCTGAAACTGCTGAACCGCTGCTGCGGTTTTCTTTCCATACGCGCCATCCGCTCCGTCGTCCGGCAAATACCCGCCAGCAATCAGCAGAAGCTGGATCTCCTTCACGGTGGAACCCTTGCTGCCCCGCGCATACTCCGTTCCATGTATGTCTTCCAATATGTCGTTTGTCAGAGGGGAAAGCGTTGCCGTGGGCTTCGGAGCCGACGTATGCGCCTGAGCAGTAGAGGTTGGCGTAAGGATCTGAGAAGTGGGGCTTGACAGTGCGATTCGCAAAGATTTCCCATCTGCGGCGCCATCTTCACGGCTTGCCGACCGGACAGTATTTTCCGCGCTCAAGGATTTTGCCTGCGTTCCGGTACTTTGCACAGGCGTCTTAATGATATCCGGCGCATTTCCCCCAATTGTCGAGGCAATTCCAAGGCCAAGAATGACGCCAAGGATCAACCAAGGCGATTTTTTCCCGTTTGATCTGCGTCGTGCCATATTTTCACCATCTATTTTAAATTAAATCTATTTCTTATATCTATTCTATTAAAAACGATCCATAACGTCAAGCTTTTTCGGCAATTCTTCTCGTTAATGCTTTGTAGGCTTACGATACATCCTGAGACTCAGAAGACATCTGTTGCAGTAGAGATATCAGCCGTTGGCATAATGGAGGAAGCTCAGATACTCATAAATAACATAGACAAACGATACCGTTGGCAAAAGAACTGCGTGAATTGCTGTATCCGCATAGAGAAATGCCAGGGGCGTTTATATTCCACGGAGCAAACGGAAAGCTGCTCGCTCAATCCACGGCAATTCGCATGTGGATTGACCTCGTGGTGGC
>CANQGC010000186.1 GCA_947600345.1 uncultured Clostridia bacterium | reverse complement strand
CTGTACGTGGCGCTGCGGCTGAGGAAGCGGCGGTGGAGCTATCCGCTGAGCGCGGCGATCGCGGCGTGGGCGCTGTGGACGGGGCTCCAGTGGTACGTGACCATGCGGCGGGAGCCGGAGGGGAGCGCGACGAGCACAGCTCCCTGGGCGCTGGCGGTGTTTCTGGCGGTGGCGGTGGCGGCGTGCGTGGACGGCATCGTCCGGGCGCGGGGCATCCGCCGGAGCAGGAAGAGCCTCGCGGCCTACGCTCTGGCGTTCGCCGTCATCGTGGCCGTCTATCTGTTCAATCGGGTCCGGGCCTGGGGCGGAGTGAGGGAATACCTGGTGAACGGCGTTTGGAGCGCGCTGAAAATGGGGAACTTCGGGCCGGTGGAGAATCTGGTGACGGACGTGGTGTCCGTGATAGCGGTGATCGTGGTGGCGACGGAGTTTGTGCGGCGCACGCTGCGAACGCGGCAGGAGATGAGCGTGCTGCAGGCCCGTGCGGTGCAGACGATGGAGAGCTACCGGCGCTTGCTGACGGTGCAGGACGGCACGAACATGCTGCGGCACGAGATGCGGCACCACATGCTGGCGCTGTCGGGGATGCTCAACGGCGGGGACGTCAGTCGCGCGAAGCGGTACGTGGACGCGGTGGCTGGGGATCTGGATCGCCTACCGACGGGGCGCTACAGCGGGAACCTGCTGGTGGACGTGATCGCGGGGAGCTATCTGGACCGGGCGTGGACGCAGGGGATTCGAGTGGAGCACCGGCTGAACGTGCCGGAGGAATTGAAGATCGCGGACGAGGATATGAGCGTATTCCTGAGCAACATGCTGCAGAACGCGCTGGAGGCGTGCGAGCGGATGGAAGAGGGAGCAGACCGCTACATCCGTCTGGAGATGCGGCTGCGGGGGAGCTTCCTGTTCTTCAAGTGCGCCAACAGCGCGCCGGAGGAGTCGGGGGAGCGTCGGGAGCGCCCGGGCCACGGCTACGGCCTGGCGGCGATGCGCAGGGTCGCGGAGAAGTACAACAGCACGCTGGTGATCGAGCGCGCTAACGGCGAATTCTCGATCATGAGCGATTTGTGCCTGAACTAGCGGCTGGAAGGTCTGCGCTCGTCGTATTCGATCAGGCTGGACTGCACCTTTGCGTAGGCGCTCTTGCTGACGGGCACGGTTTCGCCCGAGGAGAGCCGGAGCCCGGCGCTCCCGAACACGACGATGTGCTCCAGGTTGACCAGGTAGCTGCGGTTGGGGCGCACGAAGCAGCTCTGGGGAAGCGCGTCCTCCAGGTCCTTCAGCGTGCCCGACCAGGATTCGCTGCTGCCGTCGCGCAGGTGAATCACGATGGTGTGGCCGTAGATCTCGAAGTAGATCACGTCCGAAACCGGCAGGCGCATCGTGCCCCGGGGCACGGACAGGCGCAGCATGTGGGGCGTGTGCTTCTCCAGAAAGCGGTCCATCACCGCCGCGAGATGCCCGCGGTCGATGGGTTTGAGCAGGAAGGACAGCGGGAAGGCGGAGTAGCCCTCGACGGCGTACTCCGGGTTGGTGGTCACGAAGACCACGTCGAGGTTCCTGTCCCGCTCCCGCAGCAGCCGCGCGAAGCGCAGGCCCTTCTCGGTGCCGAAGAGTATGTCCAGGAAGATCAGGTTGAAGCTCGCGCCACCGTTCAGCGCGCTCAGCAGCGCGGTGGGATCGGAGAAGGCGGACAGGCGGTAAGCGGCGCCGCGCTCGGCCATCACGTCCGTCAGCAGCGCCCGGAATTCGGCAGCAAACGCGGCGTCATCGTCGCAGATCGCGATTTCATACACGGCGGCCCGGCCTCCCCTCTGTTCAACATACTCCACTATAATAGCACAATTTGCGGAAAAAATCAAAATATTTCGGAACGATTTTTCGCACCGGCCGGTTTGCCTGCGCGGCGGTTTGCCGGTGGCGCGGGGGAAGGAGGAATGTCCACATGTCAAACCAACGAAAGTGCGCAGCCTGGCTGCTGCTGGCGATTCTCGCAGCCGCCCTCGCGGCGCAGTCCGCGCTGGCCGCCGGGGTCACCTACATGCCGGACGTGACGGCGGAGATGTCCGCCGCGTCCTACTGGGCGGACCGCCAGCCGGGCTCCCGGGAGGCCATACTGACTCCGGAGGAGATCGCGGCGTTCAACCGGGATACCTCCGCCAGGCCGGAGACCATGGTGATGGATCTGCGCGGCGAGGCCGCCACCTTCGACGGCCTGAAGCGCAACGAGGACATCCGCGCCTCCGCCACGGACGACGCCGAGTACTACCTCGGCAAGACCTATGACGGCGACGGCAGGGAGGCCGACTGGGCGTACTTTGAGGCCATGATCGAAAACTCCATCGACCCCGCGGCGACGGCGAACATGCCGCTGCGCTATGGAATCGCCGTGGTGCGGACGCTGCTTCGGGTGTTCCCCAGCCCGGAGCCGCTGCTGGACGATCCGAACGATCCGGACTTCGACTACCAGGCCCTCAGCGGCGTCCGGGTGAACGAGCCGATGCTGATCTACACCACCTCCGCCGACGGTAAGTACCTGTCGGTGCGCATCTCCAGCTGCTCCGGCTGGGTGCCGGTGGAGGACGTGGCCATCTGCGCCAGCCGGGAGGAGTGGCTCTCCGCCTGGGACTTTCCGCAGGACCGGCTGCTGGTGGTCTACGGAAACAAGGAGTACACCGACGCCTCCAACTCCCACCCGGAGACGGCGCGGCGCATGCTGACCATCGGAACGGCGCTGGAGCTGGTCACCGATCTGAAGCCAGGCACGCTCGTGGGAAACCGCTCGCCCTACCACAACTACGTGGTGTACCTGCCGGTTCGCCGCGACGACGGAAGCTATGAAAAGCGTATGGCGCTGATCCCGGAGACCGCCAGGGTCAGCGCGGGTTACCTGCCGCTGACGATGGAGAACGTCGCCACGGTGGCGCTCGGCTGCCTGGGCGACGCCTACGGCTGGGGCGGAATGCTGGATGTGGATGACTGCTCCGGCATGATCCACACGATCTACGCGTGCTTCGGCCTGAAAATCGGCCGCAACGGAAACTGGCAGGCGGAGATGAACGTGGAGAAGATCGACATGCACTACATGCCGCTGGAGGAGAAGCGCCTGATGCTCGACGAGCTGCCCCTGGGCGCGGCGCTCTGCTTCGATGGCCACGAGATGCTGTACCTGGGCAAGGTGAACGGCAAGTACTACGTGGTCAGCACGGTCAGCAGCATCGTCAGCCCCGACACCGGCAAGATACTGCGCACCCGGAACGTGATGATCAACACGCTGGACGTGAAGCGCGGCAGCGGGAAGACCTGGCTGGGCGCGATCAACATGGCCTTCATGCCCTGCTACGCCCGGCTGCCGGGCAAGCACTATGACTTCCCGGAGATGCTGAGGTACCACGACGACGCGGCCTACTGCCTTGAGAGCGGCGTGATGGCGGCGCTGGACATCGACGGCAGCTTCGGCATCGGCATGGAGGCCACCCGGGGCGAGCTGGCCTACGCGCTGTGGAAGCTGGCGGGAGCGCCCGGCTCCGAGCCGGAGGCGACGCCGGAACCCGCGCCGGAGCTGTCGCCGCGCCCGACCCCGACGGCCACGGCCATCCCCGCGCCCACGCCGGTTCCGCCGTATCCCTTCGGCGATGTGACGGAGGACGATCCCTCGAGAATCGCCATCGCCTGGGTGGCGGAAGCGGGCCTCATGGCGGGCGCGCGGGAGGGCGCGTTCGAACCGGACGGCGCGGTGCGCGGCGGCGAGGTGATCGCCGCGCTGGAGGAGCTCGCGCGGATGCAGGAGATCCCGATGGACGCGGATACGCTGGGCGGCGTCGAAGGGGACGCGCCGCTCAAGCGGGAGGAGCTGGCGAAGCTGCTCCACGCCTACGGACGGCGGCTGGACGCGCTGTCCGCCCCAGCGCAGGACGCCCAGGCGGACGGGCAGGAGGCCGCATAGCGAGGAATCCGGCGGCGCGAGGCGGATTCGCTTCGCGGGCAAGAAGCCTGTCGAAGCGGCGAACTCCCGGCACCAGTGGACGGGGCCGGGAGTTCGCCTCGCTATTCGCGAAAAAACGGAGCAGGCTTTCGATCGCCTGCTCCTGAGAGTGCCGGTGGCCGGACTTGAACCGGCACGGATAAACCGCCGCATTTTGAGTGCGGTGCGTCTGCCATTCCGCCACACCGGCGCACTCCCTTATTATACCGGACGCGCGGGGAAATTGCAATACCTTCGCAACGTAAAATAAATCCGACGTTGCAAAAGGCGCAGGTTTTGTGTATAATGGAAGCGTATCTGGAAACAAGAATATGGGAGGAGGGCGGACGGTTGGAGATCGACGAGAAAAGGCTGATCGAGCGGGCTTCCTCCGGCGACCCCGAGGCGTTCAACCGCCTGATGGCGAACCACGAGCGCCGCATGTACGCCGTGGCGCTGCGCCTGTGCGCGAACCGCGAGGACGCGCAGGACTGCCTGCAGGAGGCCATGCTGCGCGTCTACCGCGCCATCGGCGGCTTCAAGGGCGAATCCAGCTTCTCCACCTGGCTGTACCGCATCACCATGAACACCTGCCTGGACGAGCTGAGGCGGCGCAAGAACAAGCAGAGCGCGTCGCTGGACGATCTGCTGGACGAGGGCTGGGCCCCGGCGGACGAGCGCGGCTCGCCGGAGGGGCACGCCGTGCGCGCCGAGGCCAACCGCGTGCTACGTCAGGCCATACGGGAGCTGCCCGAGGACATGCGCGCCGCCGTGGTTCTGCGCGACATCCAGGGCTGCGCCTACGAGGAGATCGCCCAGGCGCTCAACATCAACGTGGGCACGATCAAATCCCGCATCAGCCGGGGCCGGGAAAAATTGCGGGAGAAATTAAAGCAAAATCCGGAACTTTTTGACACCGCCGGCGTCTAACTGTCGGAGACGGATTGACCGGTGTCCGGCTTCAGTTTGGAGAGATAGGAGGGTCGAACGCATGAACTGTGAACAGCTGCGCAGGCTTCTGGACGCCTACATGGACGGAGAGCTCTCGGACGCCCAGCTGCGCGAGATGGAGGCTCATGCCGCGGCCTGTGAGGATTGCAGGAGGGAATTCGAGGCCGCAAAGCTCGTGCGCGATGCGCTGGGCAGCCTGCCCGAGGAGGTGGACGTGCCGCTGGAGGCGCAGGCGAGCTGGCGCAGAGCCGTGCGCGAGGAGGCGGGGCGCGACGCCTGGCCGGACGAGCGAACGGCCGCGTACGTGCGGGCAAAGCGCAACTCCAGCCATCGCTGGATGCGCGCGGTGTACGCCGTTGCCGCGGCGCTGGTGCTCGTGCTCGGCGCGACGGCGATGCTGGGGCGCATGCCCGCGAGGAAGGCCGTCGAACCGTTGATGGTCGCCGCTTCGGAGGATGCGGCTTCCGAATCCGGAGCCGCGGCGGCCTCGCCCACCCAGGCGGTGGTCGCCCGGGACGGCGACGTGGAGGCCTCCACGCTTCTGCAGGACGAGAGCTACGCCGCCCGCAAGGCGTACGGCGCGGAGGACTTCGCCGCGGCGTGCGCGACCGTAGAGGAACTGACCGAAGAATACGGCGGCAAATTCACCACGGATCAAACCGGCGGGGGCTGGGCCGTCTACCGCGTGGAGCTGCCCAGGGAGTACCTGGAGGACTTCCTCAGTGCGGTCAGCCACGTGGGCGAGGAGCAGAACTCCGAGTCCGCGGACGTGGCGGGCGACACCGCGGTGGTCTACATCGAGATCAACGAATTGAAATCCGAATGAGGAGGATAGAATCGAGTGAAGAGGCTTTTTGCAATCATGCTGGCGCTGGCCCTGACGCTGGGCTGCGCCGCGCTGGCGGAGAGTGAGCTCCGGGTCAGCGGATCGGGCACCGTATACATGCAGGCCGACCGGGTCAGCGCGTCCGTAGGCGTGCAGATGACCGGCGAGGATCTGGGCGAGCTTCAGCAGCGGGCGAACAACACCGTCGCCGCCATCGTGGACGCACTCAAGGCTGCGGGATTGGAGGAAGGCGACATCTCGACCAATTACATCAACATCTCCCCCCGCTATGACTATTCCGGGGAGTACGAGCGGATGGTGGGCTA
>CANQGC010000185.1 GCA_947600345.1 uncultured Clostridia bacterium | reverse complement strand
CGGCCCGATAACGCGAGTAACGCAATACGAACTCAGCCAGCCCCGGGTCCAGGGCCGCAGCCCTGGTCAGGAAGGGGAGGGGAGAATCCAAGGAGGGAACGGGGAGCGCTTGACGCTCCCCATCTCTCCTTGGCCCCCCGGGAGGGGCCCCTGCCGTGAGGCAGCAGCGGAAAACCGCAAGGTTTTTCGCTGACCGGAATCCCCAATGGGGATTCCCAACCCCATGCCACCGCAAAGCGGCGGCATGCGCCGTGAGGCGCAATTCCCACGCCGTGAGGCGTCCACGTGCCCGGCAGGGCATCCTTGCCTTGCCCCTGCGCCGGGCCAGGCGCACGCAGTTCTGCCCCAGCGCCAGCGTGCAAGCGCAGCGCTTTATAGAGTTAGTGGCGGCTGCCTTGAATTGGCAAGCCTTCCGGCTTGCCAATTCAACTCCGCGCCGCGGCGGCCCGCGGTATGGAGGCGAAGAAGCCTCGGTTCGCATTGCCGAATAATTATTGAATACCGCGGGCCGCATGGGAGCGAGGCCGCTGTGCGCAACCCGCAGCCGCCTGCTATGCGCAGCCTATGGGGCTACGCTGGGCGCTGCCCAGACCTGCCAAGGAACCTGAGGTTCCTTGGATTCTCCCTTCTGCTGCCGCGCTGGGGGCGCGGCCTCTGTTCGCAGGCCGCGGCTTGCCCGCTTGGCGCGGCCTCGGGGGCCGCATAATTCCCCAAACTCTTATCCCGTTCGCGCTTGACCGCGGGCGGGATTTCATTTATAATGATTTGAATCATTGCGGCAGGGGAGGAATGGCCGTGGCGCTCAAGCCTTACAAGACGCTGATCGAACGGGCTTCGGATCAGTTCGTCGTCAACAAATCGCGCTTCATCGGCCACGGCTGCCCCTGCGAGACCGAGGAACAGGCCCTCGCCTTCCTCGCCGAGATGCGCGCCAAGTACAAGGACGCCACCCACAACTGCTACGCCTACATCATCGGCCCCAACATGGGCATCATGCGCTACTCCGACGACGGCGAGCCCGGCGGCACCGCCGGTATGCCCATCATCGAGGTCATGAAGGCCCGGGGCGTGACCAACTGCGCTGTGGTGGTCACCCGCTACTTCGGCGGAATCCTGCTCGGCGCGGGCGGACTGGTGCGGGCCTACTCCCAGGGCGCGGCCATCGCCATCAACGCCTGCCGCGTGGGCGTGATGCACCCCACCGCCCGCTACATGATCGACATCCCCTATCCCATGCTCAGCCGCGTGGACTACTTCCTCAGGGACGAGCCGGTGATCGTCGAGGAGAGGGACTTCGGCGCGGCGGTGACGTACACGCTGGTGGTGCGCACCGCCGACGAGGAAGGCTTCATCGCGAAGCTCGTGGACCTCAGCGAGGGCAGGATCGAGCCGCTGCGCGCCGAGGAGGTCTACCTCGCCTGGCCCGAGGAGGCCCAGCCGTGATCCGGCACGAGGTGCCGGCGAATCTGCGGGAGGAGGAGCTCTCCCGCTACCTGCGCCGGGCCTGGCCGCTGCTGCCGGGATACGTGGCGAAAGAGCTGCTCAAGCGCAGGGACGTGCGCGTGAACGGAGTCCGCTCCGGCAGGGACGCGCTCGTGCACGGCGGCGACGCGCTGGAGATCTACGGCGCGGCGCGCTGGTTCGAGCCGGAGGTCGAGGTGCTCTTCGACGACGGACGCCTGCTGGCCGCCGTCAAGCCCCAGGGCCTGCCCTCGCTACCCGACCGGGACGGCGTCGGCGCGGACACCATGGAGGCGCGGCTGCGGAGAATCCATCCCACGGCGCGGCTCTGCCACCGGCTCGACGCCCCCACCGGCGGCGTGATGCTCGCCGCGCTGGACGATGAAACCGAGGAGCGGGCGCTCATCGCATTCAAGAACCGCGAGCTGGACAAGCGCTATCGGGCCGTGCTCGGCGGAGCGCCCTTCGATGGCGAGCGGACGCTCAAGGCTCAACTGTTCAAGGACGCCAGGCGCGGCGTGGTGCGGGTGAGCCAGCGCCCCTCGCCGGGCGCGCAGCAGATCGTGACCCGGGTCCGGCCGCTGCGCACGCTGCCCAACGGCCTCTGGGAGGCCGAGCTCGAGCCCGTCACCGGCCGCACGCACCAGCTCCGCGCCCACATGGCCTTCCTAGGCCGCCCGATCCTGGGCGACGATAAGTACGGCGACCGGGAGCTCAACCGGCGCCTGGGCTTCGCCAACCGCCTGTGCCTCTGGTGCGAGCGCATCGCCATCCCCGCGGGCGGCGCGCTCTCCGACTGGGCCGGACAGGAATTTCGCGCGGAAGCGCCGGAGTGGGTGAGAGAATGAGCCTGAACATCCGCCTGCTGGCGCTGGACATCGACGGCACGCTGATGGACACGAGGAAGCGCTTCCCCGAGGTCAACATCCGCGCGCTGCAGGAATGCGAGGCGCGGGGCATCCGCGTCGCCCTGGTCAGCGGCCGCAGCTTCGAGATGATGCGCCGCTTCGCCCGGGAGCTGGGCGTGCACCCCATCTTCGCCGCCTGCAACGGCGCGCGCATCGAGGCGGGGGAGGACGGCCCGACCCTCGCCGAGCATTGCTACCCCCGCGCCAGCGCCGAGCGCGTGTGCCGGACGCTGGAGGATAGCGGCATGTACTTCAACGCCTACCGCCGGGGCAAGTGCTACATGGGCAACCCCGAGGTCAAGCCCACGCTGGGCCCGCGCTACGCCCACCACACGCCGGGAATCAGCGGCGACCCCGGCCATCCCTACGAGTACGTCTGCGATCGGAACCGGCTCTGGGGCGAGGGACTGGACGGGGTGTATAAGTTCGTGGCGATGGGCGAGCCCTACGATCCGCGCTTCGAGGGGCTGAAGGCGGAGCTCAGGGACATGAACCTCTCCGTATCCAGCGCCTCTCGCCGCAACGCGGAGTTCATGCCTCCGGGCACGGATAAGGGCAGCGCCGTGCGGGCGATCTGCGAGTTGCTGGGCATCCGAAGGGAGCAGGTGATGGCCTTCGGCGACCAGACCAACGATATTCCGATGCTCGAAGCGGCCGGATGGAGCTTCGCCATGGAGAACGCCGAAGAGGCAGTGAAGCGCGCAGCGGGGCGCGTTGCGCCCCACTGCGACCAGGGCGGCGTAGGGCTGACGCTGAACGAGCTGGTGCTCGGACACGTGCCCCAGAAGGGAGAATCCAAGGAACCTCAGGTTCCTTGGCAGGAATTCTTAAGGGACAGAGTCCCTTAAGCAGGTCTGGGCGGAGCCCAGCGGGTCCGGGCAGCGCCCGGCGTCCTCAGCGGCCACACAAAGCAGGCAACTGCGGTTCAAAGTGAAAGGCCGCGCATCCAGGCGGCCCGCGCCAAAAATTCGCTGGATAAGATGAACAACGGCTCCATCGCCTCCAATCCGCGGGCCGCCGCGGCGCCTTTCGCCTTGGAAAGCCTTTTGGCTTTCCAAGGCGGAACAGCCGCCACTAACTCTCAAACGCCCCAACCACACCCCCAGACAGGACCTGATCAGCCATGGACATCCGCCTCATCATCTCCGACATCGACGGCACCCTCCTGTGCACCGGCCACCCCGTCCCACCCGCCGTCACCAACGCCGTCCACGCCTGCCGCGCAAAAGGCATCGAATTCACCATCGCCAGCGGCCGCTGGTACCCCGCCGCGCGTGAGGTAGCAAGGGAACAACTCGGCATCACCGACGGCTACATGATCATCTGCAACGGCGGCGCAGTAGTCCGCAGCGACGGCACGCCCCTCTGGGAGGGCCGCCTGACCCACGCCCAGGCCGAAGCCATCGACAAAGCAATGGCCCGGGAGCCGGTGATGCGCACCAGCTACACCCCCGGCGCCATCTACCGCCTGCACACGGAGCGGCTCCACTCCTTCTCCCTGCCCGAGCGCGATAGCTACTTCGGCGGCAGAAGCTACCGCATCGTCGACGAGGACGAGGAAGCCTTCCATCGGGACGGCCTCGACCGCCCCTATAAGATGGAAGCCTACTGCGACGACCCCGCGCCGCTCCGACGCCTGCGCGCCGCGTTCGAGGCGATGGGCCTGCGCGCCAACAGCGCCTTCCCCTTCAACCTGGAGGTCATGGACGCCCAATCCGGCAAGGGCGCGGCCACGCGCTGGCTCACGCAATATCTCGGCCTGCGGCGCGAACAGGTCATGGGCTTCGGCGACTACCTCAACGACCTGCCCATGCTCGAGGCCGTGGGCTGGCCCATCGCCGTGGGCAACGCACTGGATGCGGTCAAACAAGCCTGCCGGGCCACGGTTCCAAGCTGCGAGGACGGCGGCGTGGCCTGGGCCATCGAACACTACATACTGGGAGGCGAACAGCCGTGATGCACATCGTGCTGGTCAACCCGGAGATCCCCCAGAACACGGGGAATATCGCCCGCACCTGCGCCGCCACCGGGGCCAAACTCCACCTGATCGAGCCCCTGGGCTTCGAGCTCTCGGATAAGTATTTGAAGCGCGCCGGGCTCGACTACTGGCACATGATGTCGCTGGAGATCCACGAAAGCTGGGACGACTTCCGCGCCAAGTACTCCGGCGCGCGGCTCCACCTCGCCACCACCAAGGCCCCCCGCGACTACTGCCGGGCCGAGTACCGCGATGAGGACTTCCTCGTCTTCGGCCGGGAGACCCGGGGCCTCGACGAGGAGCTGCTCGCCGCCAACTATGACAGGTGCATCCGCATCCCCATGGTGCCCGACGCCCGCAGCCTGAACCTCTCCAACTCCGTGGCCGTCGTGCTCTACGAGGCGCTGCGGCAGCAGGGCTTCCCCGGCCTCTCCGGCGAGGGCCGACTTCACCACACCGAACCCCAGCGCCCCGAGTGGCGCGACTACGTTTAGACCCAATCAGACAGGAGGAGATACCCATGCGCATCGAAACCAAGTGCATCCAGGCCGGCTATAACCCCGGCAACGGCGAGCCGCGCCAGATCCCCATCATCCAGAGCACCACCTTCAAGTACGACACCAGCGAGGCCATGGGCCGGCTGTTCGACCTGGAGGATACCGGCTACTTCTACTCGAGGCTTCAGAACCCCACCTGCGACGCCGTGGCGGCCAAGATCGCCGCGCTCGAGGGCGGCACCGCCGCGATGCTCACCTCCTCCGGCCAGGCGGCCAACTTCTTCGCCGTGTTCAACATCGCCGGCTGCGGCGACCACGTGGTCTCCTCCGCCTCCATCTACGGTGGCACATTCAACCTCTTCGCCGTGACGATGAAGAAGATGGGCATCGACTTCACCTTCGTCTCCCCCGACTGCACCGAGGAGGAGCTGGAAGCCGCGTTCAAGCCCAACACCAAGGCCGTGTTCGGCGAGACCATCGCCAACCCCGCGCTCACCGTGTTCGACATCGAGCGCTTCGCCAGCGCCGCCCACAGCCACGGCGTGCCGCTGATCGTGGACAATACATTCGCCACGCCCATCAACTGCCGCCCCTTCGAGTGGGGCGCGGACATCGTGACCCACTCCACCACCAAGTACATGGACGGCCACGGCGCCCACGTGGGCGGCGCAGTGGTCGACTCCGGCAAGTTCGACTGGCTGGCCCACGCGGATAAATTCCCCGGCCTGACTACCCCCGACGAGAGCTACCACGGCGTGACCTACGCCAGGAAGTTCGGCCAGGGCGGCGCGTACATCACCAAGTGCACGGCCCAGCTGATGCGCGACTTCGGCTCCACCCCCTCGCCCCAGAGCGCCTTCCTGCTCAACCTGGGCCTGGAGAGCCTGCAGGTGCGGATGCCCCGCCACTGCGAGACGGCGCTGAAGGTCGCGGAATATTTGGAGAAGCACGAGAAGATCGCCTGGGTCAACTATCCGGGGCTTCCGTCCAACGCCTACTATGAGCGGGCGAAGAAGTACATGCCCAACGGCACCTGCGGCGTAGTGAGCTTCGGCGTGCGTGGCGGAAGGGACGCCGCGGCGGCATTCATGCGGGAGCTGAAGGTCGCGGCCATCGAAACCCACGTGGCCGACGCCCGCACCTGCTGCCTGCACCCCGCGAGCACGACGCATCGGCAGATGAACGACGCGGAGCTCGAGGCCGCCGGCGTATCCCCCGACCTGGTGCGCATGAGCTGCGGCCTGGAGA
>CANQGC010000184.1 GCA_947600345.1 uncultured Clostridia bacterium | reverse complement strand
GCGAAGCGCTACCGCGTGCTGCTGATGCGCCCGGAGCCGCAGCCCGGCGAGGCAGGGCTTTCGGCGCTGCACGCCGCGCTGGAGCGCCTCGCCGCAAATTGCGGGGACAGCGCGTTTCCGCAGCGCAGCGGCGCGGAGTTTTCGCTGCTCGTTCTGGGCGACGGCGCGGAGGACCTGGAGGCGCGCGTGGCGGAGCTCACCGAGGCCGCCCGGCGCGCGGCGGAGGCCGCGGCGGGGCGGGGTGCGCTCGTCGTCGCCCAGGGCACGGACGTGGAAGAACTGGCCGGCGTGCCGGATTCCTTCGCCGCCGCGCGGGCGCGGCTGCATCGGGAGGCGCGCTCCACCGCCCCCGCCGAGCCCATCCGCACGCCCAGCCTCGATCTGCCGCCGCTCGACGAGGAGCTGCGCTATGCCGCGCCCGCGGATGCCGGCGCCATCGTCGCCCGCCGCGCGGAGGCGCTGGGCGCCCGGAACTCCCAGGCGCTGACCGTCTACCTGTACGTGGACGTGCTGCTGGCCGCCGCCCGCATCGTGCGCGACAGCGGGGGCGAGCCGCCCGAGGTCGTGCCCGACGGCCTGCGCGCGCGGGGCGGGGGCGAGTTGCTGCTGCCCCTGTGCGGCGACGCGCTGCGCCAGGCGCTGGAGTTCCGGGATTCCCACAGCCCCGCCCGCCGGGGCGGCATGATCCGCAAGGCCTGCGCCTACATTGACGCGCACTTCGCCGATCCAAACCTGGCGCTGCGGGACGTGGCCGGCTGCGTGGCGCTGTCCAACAACCACTTCTGCACCGTGTTCGCCCGGGAGATGGGCGTCACCTTCAGCGAGTACCTCACCGGGCTGCGAATGCGCCGCGCGGCGGAGCTTTTGCGCGGCACCGACATGCGCACCGGGGAGATCGCCTACGCCGTGGGCTACAACGATCCCCACTATTTCAGCCATTTGTTTAAGAAGAATACCGGTACTTCCCCCAGGGATTACCGGCGGGAGTGCCGCTCCAAGCGGCCCTGAATCGGAAAATAATACATAAACAATAAAATAATACAAAACAGAGGGATGCGAATGATTTTTTCCTGAATCCATCTTAAAATAACGACCAAAAGAGGAGAAAAGCCTTCCTTTTGTTAAAAACATAAATCACTTATAATTATAGAAGACGGGCATGCGCCCGAAATTTGAAGGAGGGTTAACCCTATGAAGAAGATTCTTGCATTGGTACTGGCTCTTGTCATGGTGTTCGCTTGCGCGGCCATCGCTTCCGCCGAGGAACTGATCACCGTGGGCTTCGCTCAGAATGGACATGAATCCGACTGGCGCGTCGCCAACACCCAGAACTACAACGATGTCCTGACCGCCGACAATGGCTTTGATCTGACCCTTATCGACTGCGAAAACGACAACGCCAAGCAGATTGAGGCCGTTCGCAACTTCATCCAGCAGGAAGTGGATTACATCCTGATCGCCCCCGAGACGAACGTCGGCTGGGACGTGGTGCTGCAGGAGGCCCAGGACGCGGGCATCCCGGTGATCATCGTCGACCGTCAGGTGGACGCCGATCCCTCCATGTACACCGCTTTCATCGGCACGAACTCCTATGACGAGGGCGTGACCGCCGCCAATTGGCTGGATGAGTACATGGGCCAGAAGGGCATCGAAGAGGCCAAGATCCTCGTGATCGAGGGCTCCAACGGCGCTTCCGCTCAGATCGGCCGTACCGAGGGCTTCAACTCCGTCGCCGACACCAAGGACAACTGGACCATCTTGGCCAGCCAGGACGGCAACTTCACCCAGGCCGAGGGCCAGGAAGTCATGGAAAGCTTCCTGAAGAACCCCGACTACGCCGGTTTCAACGTGCTGGTTTGCCAGAACGACAACGAGGCCTACGGCGCGATGGACGCCATGGATGCTGCTGGCGTGACCTACGGCGTTGACGGCGACGTCATCATCATCTCCTACGATGCCACCAAGGAAGGCCTGACCCGCACGCTGGACGGCCGCATCACCTGCGATGTGGAGTGCAACCCGCTGCAGGCCGAGGCCGTCATGGCGCTGATCAAGCAGATCGAGGCCGAGGAGGACTTCGAGCTCGTGACCTACGTCGAGGATAAGGCGTTCGTCGCTCCGGGCATCGAGTCCGCTCTTGCCACCACCATGACCGACGAGGTTCTGGCTGGCCGCGCCTACTAATTGAATCTTACCGGTCCGGCTCCTCTGCGTGAACGGGCAGGTAAACACTGGGGAAGCGGCCTCGTGCCCTTCCCCTTTAACGTTGAAGCGCCGGCACGACGGCGCGACGGCGAGATTTAAGCGACCCAATTGATAAGGAAAGGACGTGGGAGAATATGGAGGACAACGTCGTCCTGACCATGCGAGGCATCACCATGACATTCCCAGGCGTCAAGGCGCTGGATAAAGTGGATTTCACACTGCGCAAGGGCGAGATTCATGCCTTGATGGGGGAGAATGGCGCCGGAAAGTCCACGCTGATCAAGTGTCTCACGGGCGTCAACGACTTTGAGGCGGGCGAGATCCATGTGGCGGGCATCGAGGGTCCCATCCGCAATCGCAATACGCTGGACGCTCAGAAGAAGGGCATCTCCACCGTGTATCAGGAGATCAATCTCTGCCCGAACCTCTCCGTCGCGGAGAATTTGTTTATCGGCCGCGAGCCGAGGACAAAGCTGGGCACCATCAACCGCCGGGAGATGGTCGTGCGCGCGCGCAAGCTGATGGAGGACTTGAAGCTCCCGGTGGATGTTACCACCAACCTGGAGGAGTATTCCCTGGCGCTTCAGCAAATGATCGCCATCGCCCGCGCGGTGGACATGGACTGCAAAGTGTTGATCCTGGATGAGCCTACGTCCTCCCTGGACGACAGCGAAGTGGAGAAGCTGTTCACGCTGATGCGCGAACTGCGCGCCAAGGGCGTGGGCATCGTGTTCGTCACCCACTTCCTGGAGCAGGTCTACGCCGTGTGCGACCGGATCACCGTGCTGCGCAACGGTACACTGGTGGGCGAATATCCCATCGCCGAGCTGCCCCGCGTGAAGCTCATCGCTGCGATGATGGGCAAGGATTTCGATGATCTGGCTGCCATCAAGCCCGAGGGCGGCGTGCATATCGGCACGGAGGATCTGATCGACGCCAAGGGGCTGAGCCATGCGGGCAAGATTAAGCCCTTCGATTTGGAACTCAAGCGCGGCGAGGTGATCGGTCTGACGGGCCTGCTGGGCTCCGGAAGAAGCGAGCTCGCCCGCGCGATCTACGGCGCGGACAAGGCGCAGACCGGCACGCTGAAGGTCAAGGGCCAGGAGGTCAGGATCAAGCATCCGATCGACGCGATGAATCTGGGCATGGGCATGCTGCCCGACGACCGCAAGGCCGAGGGCATCATCGGCGATCTGAGCGTTCGCGAGAACATCATCCTCGCCATGCAGGCCAAGCGCGGCATACTGAAGCTGATCCCCATGAAGGAGCAGGAGGAGATCGCCGACAAGTTCATCAAGCTCTTGCAGATCAAGACCGCCAGCCGCGAGACGCCCATCAAGCAGCTCTCCGGCGGCAATCAGCAGAAGGTCATTATCGGACGCTGGCTTGCCACGGATCCGGATTTCCTGATCCTGGATGAGCCCACCCGAGGCATCGACATCGGCACCAAGACCGAAATTCAGAAGCTGGTCATCCAGCTGGCCCAACAGGGCAAGGGCCTGATCTTCATTTCCTCGGAGATCGAGGAGATGCTCCGCACCTGCAACCGCATGGCGGTGCTTCGCGATGGCGAGAAGGTCGGCGAGCTCTCGGGCGACATCACGCAGGAGCAGGTCATGAAGACAATCGCGGGAGGTGACAAGAAGTGAGTTTCCTGAAAAAACTGACCCAGAAGCAGCTCTTTCTCCCGATCTTTTCGATGATCCTGGTCATGCTGATCAATATGATCTATGACATCTCCAAGGGCTATGCGTTTTACAACTTCTTTACGATCTCGATCAACAACGGCATTCTCTACGGCCGGTTGATCGACATCCTCAACCGCGGCAGCGAGGCGGCGATCCTCGCCATCGGCATGACGCTGGTCGTCTCGGCCTCCGCCGGTACGGACATCTCCGTCGGCTCGGTCATGGCGCTCTCTGGCGGCGTCTGCTGCGTGCTGCTGGCGGGCCCGGGCAACGTCAACGTCAGCGAATTCGCGATGCCGATGTGGATCGGCATTCTGGCGGGCATTCTCGTGGCGGGCCTGTGCGGCGCGTTCAACGGCTTCCTGGTCGCAGGACTGAAGATTCAACCGATGGTCGCGACGCTGATTTTGTTCTCGGCGGGCCGCGCCATAGGGCTCTTGCTGTGCAACAGCATGATCATCTACGTCAACAACGACGCCTTCAAAGTCTTTGGCGGCTACTGCTGGATCTTCCCGACGCCGGTGCTGATCGCCGCGGCGTGCATCTTGATCACAGCGCTGGTGCTGAAGTTTACCGCGCTGGGCACGTACGTGCAGGCGGTGGGCATCAATAAGGACGCGGCGCGAATCTCGGGCTACAAATCCTCGGCGATCATCTTCCTTTGCTTCGTGATTTGCGGCCTGTTCGCGGGCATCGCGGGCATCGTGGCCACCAGCCGCATCTACTCGGCAGATACGAACAACATCGGTGTCAACCTGGAGATGGATGCCATTCTGGCGGTCGCGCTGGGCGGCAACAGCCTGGGCGGCGGCAAGTTCCGTCTGTCCGGCTCCATCATCGGCGCGTATACGATCCAGGCCATCACGACCACGCTCTACGCGCTGGGCGTGTCCTCCTCGCAGGCGCCGGTCTTCAAGGCGATCATCGTCATACTGATCGTGGCGGTGCAGTCGCCCGCGGTCAAGGCTTACTTCGCCAGGCGTAGCGCCGCCAAACAGGCCGCGCTGTCCGCCGGAAAGGGGGTCCAGGCATGAGCGGAAAGAACAATCGCGTAAGGAAGCCCATGAACAGCAATTTGATTCTCCTGCTGATGACGATCGCGCTGTTCGCGATCATGTACATCGCGGGCTGCGTCGTCTATGCGGACAAGGGCTTCGCCCGTTTGCAGGGCTTCATCGATATCCTCAAGAATAACGCGGGCCTGATCTGCGTGGCCTGCGGTATGACGGCGGTCATGATCACCGGCGGCATCGACATTTCCGTCGGCGCACTGATCGCGATGGAGTGCATGTTCCTGGCGGTGGGCATCGAATTCTGGCATCTGCCAGCGGGCCTGCTGCTGGCGCTGATGCTGGTGATCGGCCTGGTGTTCGGCGCGGTGATCGGCTTCCTGGTCGGCTATCTGGAAATTCAGCCGTTCATCGTATCGATGGCGGGCATGTTCTTTGCCCGAGGCATGACGGCCGTGATTTCCTCAAATCAGGTGTCCATTTCTTCCAGCCCGCTGATGAGCACACTCTCCTCGCTGAAGATCAACATGCCGTTCAACATCGGCGCGTATCTGAACAAGAAGGGCAAGCTGATGGTTCCGAACTTCAGCCTCTACGTGGTCATCGCGCTGCTCGTGCTGATCGTGACGTTTTTCATTCTGCGCTACACGAAGTTTGGCCGCAGCATGTACGCCGTGGGCGGCAACCAGCAGAGCGCTGCGCTGATGGGCTTGGACGTGAAGAAGGTTCGCTTCAAGGCGCACGTGCTCTGCTCGTTCCTGACCTCGATCGGTGCGATTTGCTACGTGCTGAATACCATGAGCGGCCACACCCGCCAGGCGATGGGCCTGGAGATGGACGCCATCGCCTCCGCCGTCATCGGCGGCACGCTGCTCACCGGCGGCGTGGGCAACGTGTTCGGCTCGTTCATCGGCGTGCTGATCAACGGTACAATTTCCTCGCTGGTCAAGACCAACGGCAAGCTGAGCTCCGCCTGGCCGAACGTGGTCACGGCGATTCTGCTGTGCTTCTTCATCGTGGTGCAGGCGGTCTTCGCCCGCGTCAAGGAGCGCGGCAAGGGATAGCGAAATCGATCGACGGCAAGGGATCGTCCCGCTCGGGACGATCCCTTCTTTGTGTCAATACAATTTGGTGAATCTGCCGAAAATTAGATTTCCTCTTGCCTATACGGGGGGGGGGTATGAAGAAGATC
>CANQGC010000183.1 GCA_947600345.1 uncultured Clostridia bacterium | reverse complement strand
GCCGCTCCTGCAGCAGCAGCCGCAGCGCCCGGGCCTCGGGGATGTCCAGAAAGAGCTCGCTCAGCGCGTCCCCCCGCAGCGCGTTGCAGATGGCGCACAGCGCCATGCCCTGGTGGTGGGCCATGTGACTGCGCACGATGTGCGGCTCCCCGTCCCCGTCCGGGCGGGCATAGTCGGCGGCCTCGTACAGGCCGAGCTCCCCCGACCAGCCCATCTCACACATCCGCCGCAGGTTCTCCGCCGCGGCGTTGGGTTCGACGCAGAGCGCCAGCGCCGATGCGTAGGGCGCGACCACGCCCTCCTCCGCGTCGCCGCTGAGCGCCAGCTCGCGCAGGCCGAAGGCGTGGTACTGGTAGTTGAGCTGCGCGTCGAAGGCGTGGAAGCCCGACTCCGACACGCCCCAGGGCCGCTTTCTCCGCCTGCCGTGCCGAATCTGGCACGCCGCGACGGCCTCCCGGGTCTCGCCCGCGAGGGTTCCGGCCGGGGCGCGCAGTATCAGCTCCGGCATCAGGTATTCGAACATCGTGCCGCTCCAGGAGAGCAGCGCCTGCCGCTTCCCCGCGCGCGTCGAGGCGCGGTTCAGCCGCAGCCAGTGCTTCGGGGGAACCTGCCCCAGCATCATCGCCGCGAAGCTGAGTATGCGCGCCTCGGAGGCGTAGAGGTCGTAGTGGCTCTCGCTGGGCCTGCCGCTCTCCGCGTCCATGCCGATGCGGAAGAGCTCGCGCTCCTCATCGTACAGCGCCGCCAGGTCCATGCCCTCCGCCAGCGCCCGCAGGCGCTTCGAGAGCGCCGGGTCGGCCTCGCGCAGCGCGTGGGCGCACAGCAGCAGCGCCCCGGCCAGGTTGCCGCTGTCCACGGCGGACACGTAGCGGGGCCGCATCGGCTCCAGCGCGCCGATGTCGTACCAGTTGTAGAGCTGGCCGTTCCACTTCTCCAGGCGCTCCAGGGTCGAGGCGGTGGCGTCCATCCGCGCGCGCATCCGCGCGTCCGGCAGCAGGCCCAGCTCCCGCGCCGCCAGGCAGGACATCAGGTACAGGCCGATGTTCGTGGGCGAGGTGCGCATCGCCGGGCCCAGATCGGGGTCGAGCTGCACGTTGTCCGGCGGCAGGCCCGGCCCGCCCTCGGGCACACAGGTCTCAAAGAAGCGCCAGGTGCGCCGGGCGAGTTCGGTCAGCAGCGCCGTCTGACCGGGCTTGAGCGGTCTCCGCTCCCCCGCCCGCTGGCGCGAGAGGTCGTCCGCCCAGCCCGCGCCGGTCCAGAACAGCAGGGCGATGCCCAGCACGGGGACGATCCACTGGCTCCGCAGCATCCCCGGCAGCGCCAGCAGCGCGGCGATCCTCCCCGAAAGCTTCGCGCGCCCGTCCGAGCCCGAGGCGTCCGCCGCCGTCACCCACTCCATCAGGTGCCGGCGGGAGACCGCCAGCCGCCACAGCGTGCGCAGGATCGCGTCCAGCTGGCAGAGCGCCGCCGCGGGAAGCGTGGCCAGCTGCAATAGCGCCGCGCGCCAGCCTCGCCTGCCCTCGCCCAACAGGCTGAAGGGCAGGTTCAGCAGCGGGTCCAGGAAGGCCAGCAGCAGCCCGAGGGCGAAGGCCCCGGACTCGTCCAGCCAGACGGAGTGAATCAGCAGCCCCAGCAGCGCCGGGGCGAACAGGCTTCGCAGCAGGTTGCCCGCGAGCTTCATCCGCTCCGCCGCGCCCAGCTTCCGCCTCGAGAACAGCACGGGCAACAGCTGCCAGTCGCCGCGCGTCCAGCGGTGCAGGCGCTGCAGCTCCGCCGCCAGCCTGTCCGGGCAACCGTCGTAGAAGCGCAGGTCGTTGACGATGCCGGCCCCGGCCAGTATGCCCTCGATCAGGTCGTGGCTGAGGATGTTGTCGTCGTCCAGCGCGCCCTCGGTGGCCTCCGCGAAGGCGCGCACGTCGTAGATGCCCTTCCCGGCGAAGCAGCCGCGGCCGGTGAAGTCCTGGTAGAAGTCGGAGGTGGAGGTGGGATAGCCGTCCATGCCGCCGCGCCCGGCGCTGAGCTCCACGTAGAAGTTTCCGCTCGCCTCGGCGGTGAGCCGCATGTCGGGCTGCAGCACGGCGTAGCCCCGGCGGACGCCCGCCTCCGCGCGGCGCCGGTTCAGCGGGTGGCGCATCGCGCCCACCAGCTTCTGGATCGTCCCCGGAAGGTACTCGGTGTCGGCGTCCAGCGTGACCACGTAGCGATAGCGCCCGGCCAGCCTCGCCGCGCATTCGCCCTCCGCGCCGAAGGCGTCCGCCGCGCCGTCCCTCCCCAACAGCAGGCGGTTGAGCGCCATCAGCGCGCCGCGCTTGCGGTTCTCGCCCATCCAGCGCCCGTCGATCTCCCGGAGCCTGCGCTCGCGGTGGAGGTAGAAGTACTTCTCGCGCCCGGCGGCCGCGTTGAGCTTCGCCACACCCTCCCGCGCGGCGCGAAGGATCGCCTCGTCCTCAATGGCATGGGGCGCGTCTCCGTCGCGAAAGTCGCCCAGCAGCAGAAAGTCGACGTTTTCGTCCCGCTCCAGGCAGCCCAGCGCCTCCATCCGCGCGACCATCTCCCGGGCGCGGCTCTCGCCGCTGAGCAGCACCGGCAGCGCCACCAGCGTGCGGGCGTCGTCTGGAACGGCGTCCAGCTTCAGCTTGAGCAGCCTGCCCGGCTTGACGAACTTCGGATAAAATTTCCCCAGCGCGCGCCAGGCGCAGCCCCAGGCCAGCGGCAGCGCCCAGACCATCAGCCGCGGCTCGCCGATGCCCCAGAGGATCAGCGCGAGGAGGGCGGCGGTCAGCGCGCAGACCAGCGCCACGCTCCTCCTTCCGCTCGGGTCGGGCAGCAGCCGCCGGGGCCTTCCCGCGCCCAGCTCCCGGCACAGCGCCGCGCGGCCCTCATCCTCGACCAGGTACCAGCACACCGACGCGCGGGGATCGTCCGCGCCGGACCGCTCCAGCGCCGCCCTGGCCAGGCGCAGCGCGCGGCGCACCACCACGATCTCCTCCGCCTCGGCGCGGCGCGCGAGCTCCTCCACGGCGGCGCGAACCCTGGCGCGGGAATCCGCGTCCATCGCGGCGTAGACGCGCGCGGGATCGTCGCGCAGCTCCTGCTCGGCCGTGGAGAGCGCCTCAAAGCACCTACGCCAGTTCAGGCCGTCCAGCAGGTGCTTGAGCTTCATCAAATTGTCCAGCCGCAGGCAGTTGTCCGCCTCGATGCGGTGGGCGCGCTCCACCAGCCACTCCCGGCGCTGGCCGCACCTCTCGATGGCCCGCTCGATCCGGGCGTGCAGCTCCGGCCGCTCCAGTTCCAGGCTCAGCTGAAGCGCGCGCTCGAAGAACGCCTCGTCGCAGCTTCCGCCCATGCGCCCCCTGCCCCCGGCGCGCACCCAGCCGTCCGCCAGCGCCCGCGCGCCTGCCACGCGCAGTATGTCCCGCGCCACGTCCCGCAGCGCCTCGCACAGCGCAATGCGCAGCGCCGCCGGGATCAGCTGCAGCTCGCGCATCTCCAGGCTCCGGGCGGAGTCGAACAGTGCGATCTCCCGCAGCAGCCGCTCCCGCTCCGGCAGCCGCTCGCCGCCGCCCACGAGCTCCCGGGCCAGCAGAAGCACGCGCGGCCCGTCCGCCGTGGCCACCGTCCTCGCGCCGGACTCGGCCCGCGCCTGGCGCAGGCACTCCTCCGCGCGGCCGGAGTCCGAGCGAAGCCTGCGCAGCGCGCCGTCCCCGTCGGCGTCCATGCCGGAGATCCCCCGCAGCGCGCGGCGAAGCGAGCGGGCGCAGTCCCCCGCGAGGCGCAGCCGCGACCTGCCCCGGGGCGCCGACCGCTCCGCGAGCGCGCGCAGGCGCCCCTCCCGCGCTGCCTCGTCCGCCGCCTCGCCGCGCCCGCCCAGGTTCGAATATCCACGCATCCGCTTCATACACAATCCTCCCGTCTGTTTACAGACATAGCAGGGTAAGTATGCCCGGCGCCCTTGGAATTCATGCTTGCGCTGCCAAAAAGCGGAAGCGCCGCCTTGCGGTTCGGGCGGCGGCGTGCTATACTTGCTATACTGACGATGAGATGGGAAGGATGCCGCATGAAGTGCGCGGTCGTCTACTATTCGAATTCGGGCAAAACGAAGCGCATCGCCGAGGCGGTCGGCAGGCGCTTCGGCGCGGAGCTGCTCTTCGTCGAGCCGGAAAGGCCCTACGGCGGCTTCCTCAGCGCCGTGGCGCGGGTGGTTCGGGAGCACAAGGATCCGGAGGACCCGCGGCCCAAGCTGGCGCGCGCCGATCTCTCCAGCTATGATCTGATCTTCCTGGGATTCCCGGTCTGGGCGGGCACGATGCCGCGCTTTCTGCAGGCGTTCGTGCGCAACTGCGCGCCCTGCGGCAAGGTGGTCATCCCCTTCGCCACGGCGATGGGCACCGGCAGGGACTCCGCGCTGGCCGCGGTGCGCGCCCTGCTGCCGGACTGCGAGGTTGCCGATTCCCTCTACACAAACCTGCGCGAGAAGCCGAACGTGGATGCCTGGCTGGAGGGGATCGCGAGGAAGTACGGCGCGTAGCGCTTCGGCGGGCACGGGTCGGTCAGTGCCGCCCCCGTTCGAAGGGCATGCGAAAGCCGCCTCGCTTGCGCGGGCGGCTTCGTCATTTTAATTCTTGTACTCAAGAGCCGTTGGCGGGCGTCGCTTTCTCCCGCATCTCTCGGGTTGCGGTGCAAGTCTGGCAAGCCAGACTCGAAAACCCAAGGGTTTTCGACCTCCCCCTGTCAGTACCATCGGCGTGTGGTCGCAACGAAATTTACCACCTCAACGGCTCCTTTAGTACATCTTCATTATATCACACTTTGGGCCGCATGTAAAGAATTTTTCGATTCCTCCGATAGATTTCCAGGCGATCCTCTCCGATGTCCCAACAGGTAATCACCGAATTCTTATATCCTTCCGGATCGCTTGCCACGCGAATCCTCAAGGCAATTGCCAGATTCTTCCCCTCAATGCGGATTCTTCCAACTACGAGCCCGGAAAACGGCCGCTTATCCTCGAAAATCAAATCCGGATCCGCGAGTATTCTGGGTATTTCCCCGCCGTATTTTTCGAAGGCGCTCGAATGATCCTCATTGCTGTGCGCCGCCTGTCGATCCGTGATGATCACTTCATCCGTCATCAAATCCCCGGCAATGCACTTATAGATGCGATTCTCAATTCTGCAAAGCACCTGCACGCCGCCATCGCCTGCCTTTGTACCTCATGCTTCCAGTATACCATCGCGAAACAGCGTTTGCAAGTTCCTGGAAGCTGCCGTCAAGCGCGGCTACGCGGGGGGAAGGTTTCTACAGCAAGATCAAATACACCAGCGCCACGAGCAGCCCCGCCGCGAAGAGCAGCAGGCCGAAGGAGACGGTGCGGGTGGCGCGGCCGAGCTCCGGGTCGCGGTCGTAGATCCGCGCGGCCAGCACGTAGACGAAGTCCACCTGCACGGGATTGCCGCGCAGCACGGTGAGGTTCAACAGCGCCGCGAAGGCGTTGAGTATGCGCCCGGCCACGCTCGCAAAGGCGCGATAGGCCGCGTGCCTGTGGTAGCTGCGGGCGCTGGAGCTGCGCAGCACGGTGCGCCGCAACAGGTCCGCGCCGCCGTCCACCGCCTCCGAGGCGATCCGCGCGGCGGCCGTCGCCGCGTCCGGCACCAGCTCCATCACGAAGGGATTCTCCAGCGCGTGGTCGACGACGGCGCACAGCCCGTCTACCAGCCGCAGCCCGAGCTTCGCCGCCGCGCTCTCCCGCCAGTTCCATTCGTGGCCGACGGCGACGTACTTCCCGTTCCTATACAGCAGCTTCCGCACCACGAACAGGTAGACCAGCGTTCCGATTAGCAGCGAGATTCCGCCTCCCTTCAGGTTCTCCAGGCTGAAGAAGCGAACCCCCTCCACGCCCTCGATGCCGGTAAAGCCGGAGCTTATGCGGCTCGCGGATTCCAGTATGCGCGGGAACACGCCCAGGATCGGGATCACGACCATCGCCGCGCACAGCGCCAGCGTCGTGCGGGCGTTCATGTAGCGCCCGTTCTTCGCGTCAAATTCCGCCTGGCGGGTGGGATGCTCCTGCCAGAACAGCGTCACGTAGATCTTCAGCATGTACGCCGTGGTGATGCCCGCG
>CANQGC010000182.1 GCA_947600345.1 uncultured Clostridia bacterium | reverse complement strand
CCATGCCCGAGCACCGCGCGCTGAACGCGAATCTGATCGACGACGGCAAGACGATGAAGTACTTCAAGGGCGTGCACCTGGGCATGGCCGTCGATACGGACCGCGGCCTGATGGTGCCGACCATCTTCAACGCCGACAAGATGACGCTCAAGCAGCTGAGCGACACCGCCAAGAAGCTGGCCAAGGAGTGCAAGGAGGGCAAGATCAACCCCGACATGCTCAAGGGCGCGAGCTTCTGCGTATCGAACATCGGCGTGTACGGCATCGAGTCCTTCACGCCCGTCATCAACCCGCCGCAGACCGGCATACTGGGCGTGTGCGCCATGAAGGACGCCTTCTGCATGGTGAACGGCCAGATCGAGGTCTATCCGAGCATGGGCCTGAGCCTGACCTACGACCACCGCGCGCTGGACGGCTCCCCGGCCTCCAAGTTCCTGCGCGACCTCAAGATCAACCTGGAGAACTTCAACCTGATCGTCGCCCGCGGCTGAGCGCGGTTGAAACGAGAATAAGGAGAGATGCGATATGTCCAAGCAATTGTTCGTCGATCCCACTGAGATGCGCAAGCCGGGGATGATCCACTTTACGGACATTCCCTGCAACCAGTACCAGAAGACCGTCAAGGATGAGCTGGGCAACTTCACCAAGGAGCAGTTCATCAATATCTACCGCGACATGCTGACGCTGCGCGAGTTCGAGACCATGATCAACGAGATCAAGATCAACGGCCAGTACCTCGGCGTGTCCTACAACCATCCCGGCCCGGCGCACCTGTCCATCGGCCAGGAGTCCGCGGCGGTCGGCCAGGCGTTCCACCTGAACCCGGACGACCTGATCTTCGGCTCCCACCGCGCCCACAGCGACATCCTCGCCAAGGGCCTCTCCGCCATCGAAAAGCTCTCCGACCAGGAGCTTCTGGACATCATGAAGAACTTCCTGGGCGGCAAGACGCTCTCCGTGATCGAGAAGTTCCAGCACGACTCCGTGAAGGACCTGGCCATCGACTTCCTGCTCTACGGCGCGATGTCTGAAATCTTTGCCCGCGAGACCGGCTTCAACCGCGGCCTGGGCGGATCGATGCACACCTTCTTCACGCCGTTCGGCATCTACCCGAACAACGCCATCGTGGGCGGCTCGGGCGCCATCGCCATGGGTGCGGCGCTGTACAAGAGGGTCAACCGCAAGAAGGGCGTCGTGGTTGCCAATATCGGCGACGGCGCGCTGGGCCGCGGCCCGGTGCTCGAGGCGCTGAACATGGCGGGCATGGGCCAGCTGTCCACGCTGTGGCCGGACGACATGAAGGGCGGCCTGCCGGTCATCTTCAACATCAACAACAACCAGTACGGCATGGGCGGCCAGACCCGCGGCGAGACCATGGGCTACGACTTCCCGGCGCGCATGGGCGCGGGCTTCAACCCGAACCAGATGAACGCCGAGCGCGTGGACGGCTTCAACCCGCTGGCCGTGATCGAGGCATACAGCCGCAAAAAGAAGATCGCCGAGTCCGGCGAGGGCCCGGTGCTTCTGGACGTGGTGACCTACCGCTTCAGCGGCCACAGCCCGTCGGACAGCTCCAGCTACCGCACCCAGGAGGAGATTGCCGCCTGGAAGGCCCAGGACGCGATTCCCGCCTACCGCCAGCAGCTGATCGACGCCGGCGTCGCCACAGAGGAAGAGCTGGACAAGATCGTTGAGCACGTGCAGGCCACGAACCTCCACAACTTCAAGCTGGCCATCGACGAGGAGATCTCCCCCCGCATGAACCTGACCGTCAACCCGGACGAGATTGCCGACATGATGTTCACCAACGGCCACGTGGAGTCCTTCTCCGACGCCGAGCCCGAGGTCAACATGCCCATGGAGGAGAACCCGCGCGTGCAGGCCATCGCCAAGAAGGAGCGCTGGGGCTTCGACGCCAGCGGAAAGCCGGTGTCCAAGAACAAGGTCTATCAGCTGCGCGACGGCCTGTTCGAGGCCATCATCGACCGCTTCTACAAGGACGCGAGCCTGATCTCCTACGGCGAGGACGTGCGCGACTGGGGCGGCGCGTTCGCGGTGTACCGCGGACTGACCGAGGCCCTGCCGTACCATCGCCTGTTCAACTCCCCGATCTCCGAGTCCGCCATCGTCGGCAGCGCCGTTGGCTACGCCATGGCGGGCGGCCGCGCGCTGGTTGAATTGATGTACTGCGACTTCCTGGGCTGCGCGGGCGACGAGGTGTTCAACCAGATGGCCAAGTGGCAGGCCATGTCCGCCGATATCATCAAGATGCCTGTGACGCTGCGCGTGTCCGTGGGTTCCAAGTACGGCGCCCAGCACTCCCAGGACTGGACGAGCCTGACCGCGCACATCCCGGGCCTGAAGATCGCCTTCCCGGCCAGCCCCTACGACGCCAAAGGCCTGATGGCCACCGCGCTGTCCGGCACCGATCCGGTGGTGTTTTTCGAGTCCCAGCGCATCTACGACGTGGGCGAGCAGTTCCACCAGGGCGGCGTGCCTGCCGAGTACTACGAGATTCCCTTCGGCAAGGCCGACGTGAAGCGCGTTGGCAAGGACATCACGATCCTGACCATCGGCGCGGTGCTCTACCGCGCGCTGAAGGCCGCGGACGAGCTGAAGGAGAAGTACGGCATGGAGGCGGAGATCATTGACGCCCGCACGCTGGTGCCCTTCGACTATGAGACGGTGATCGAGTCGCTGAAGAAGACCGGACGGCTGGTGATCGTGACCGACGCCTGCGAGCGCGGCTCCTTTGCCAGCGAGATCGCCCGCCAGGTCACCGAGATGGCCTTCGACGAGCTGGATGCGCCGCCGGTCGTGGTTGCCTCGAAGAACTGGATCACCCCGGCCCACGAGCTGGAGGAGGCGTTCTTCCCGCAGCCGAGCTGGATCCTGGACGCCATCGACGCCAAGATCGTGCCGCTGCCGGGCCACGTCCGCGTGACGAACCCCACCACCGCCGAAAAGCTCCGCAACGAAAAGCGCGGCGTCTAGGCCGGCGGGGCCGGCGGCCATCTGCTGCCGCGGTCGAGCGACGGACTTTGGGCCCCATAGATTAGAGGGCCCAAAGTCCTGCGGTACGTTTCTAAAGGAACCATAGTGCGAAGCGACGAAATCCTGCCCGTAGATCATGGGCAGGATTTCTGCGTTTTCTGAAGATACGATCGTGCGAAGCGACGAAATCCCACCCCATTGATTCGAGGGTGGGATTTCTGCGTTTTGGGATTCGGGGCGGCGGTTGTGGGTGCGGCTTACTCTTGTGCCTGTTTGGGATTGAGTATGACGCGGGTGGTGAATTGGCCGTCCTTTCGCTGGAAGAGGGCGCTGCCGTCGTACTTTTGGGCGATGGCGTCGACGCTGCTCAGTCCGACGCCTGCGCGGCCCGCGTCTCCGCGCCGGGCGAAGGACTTCCAGTCCTTCGGGCCGCCGCTGTCGTCCGTCTCGGCGCAGCTATTCTGGATGCGCAGCAGGATCATGGACTTGGCGGCGCGCAGCTCGACGCGGAGCCTTCGCGCTTCCGGTGGGAGCTTGCGCTGGGCCGCCAGCGCGTTCTCCAGGCAGTTGCCCAGCAGCACCGTCATGTCCATGGCCTCCAGGCCGCTGTCCCCCGGCAGGTCGACCTCGCACTCCATCGGTATGGACTCGTCCCGGACCTGCGCCAGGTAGTATTCCAATATGCCGTCCACCACCGGGTCGCCGCTGAGGTTCAGCTGGCGCAGCCGCTCGTATACCGCGCCGTACTGCTTCAGGTATTCGCTGATTTCGCTGCGCTTGCCCTGGGCGTTCAGCGCGCCCAGCACGTTCAGGTGGTGGCGCAGGTCGTGGCGAAAGCGCCGGGCGCTCTCCATCTCCCGGCGGATGTTTTCGTACTGCATCCGCTGAATCTCCAACACCCGCTGCCGGTCGCCGTCGCGCTTGCGCCGCAGCGATTCCCGGAACAGCAGCCAGTAGATCAGAATCTGCTCCAGTATCAGCAACAGCTCCAGCAACAGCACGACGAAGTAGTAGCTGGGTATGTAGTTCTGTACGCTGGCGAACATCATGGCCGCGACGAGCACCGTCGTGGACGCGATGGTGATCGCGTACTCCCGGCGGATTTTCTCCGGCTCCATCTCGCGGATGAATTCGCTCATGGGGCGAATTACGAAGAGCAGCATCAGCGGGAGCGTCACCGCCGCCGTGGCAGCGTAGAGCAGCGTGTCCATCGAGGAGTAGGCCACGGAGGTCAGCAGAAGCGTCTCGGGTAGCACGATGCGGGTGGAGTTCACCAGCCAGTACTGGGTCACCGCGTAGAAGAGCACGACGCAGAAGACCAGCATCTTCTTCGTCAGGTCCTCCCGCACCAGCCAGACGAAGCCGGCCAGCACAAGCATCACAGCGAAGAGCATGATCAGGTTGCCCATGCCGTAGAATGTTGGGAAGGGCAGCAGTGTCAGCGGAAACAGCGCCGCCAGCGCGAGGGAGAAGACCGCCGCCCCGGCCAGTATGCGCCTTCGGGAGAAGCGCAGCGCCTCCTCGGGGAAGGGCAGGAAGATCATCAGCGCGCAGGGCGCGAGCTGCAGGAAGAACCCCAGGCTGTTGCTCAGGTAGAAGTTCACTGCTCCGCCTCCCTCCGCGTTCTGGACAGGCGATCCAGCAGGTAGTCCTGGTAGGCGGCGCAGATGGCGCCACGGTCCCGAACCGCCAGGAACAGCTCCCGCCCGTCCTGCATGACGCAGCTCTTCGAGCGCATCTCCTCCACGCGGTCCATGTTGACGACGATGCCCCGGTTGATCTTCAGGAAGCTCCGGCCCAGCTTTTGCTCCAGCTCGCCCATGGACATCCAGACCCGGAGCTTCTGCCCGTCCGCCAGCGTGATCTCCACGGCGTGATTGTCGCTGATCAGGTAGTAGATTTGACGCAGCGCGAGGGTCTGGGTGTTTCGGCCCACGGTTAGCCATATGGACTCCTGCAGCTCCGGGCGAAGCTCCTTGAGCCGCCGGAGCGCCTCCGCCACGCCCTGTTCGGTCACGGGCTTGACCAGGTAGTGCAGCGCGTGCAGGGAGAAGGCCGCCAGCGCGTGGTCCTCGCTGTTGGTGACGAACACGATGCCGGTCCGCGGCGAGATTTCCAGTAGTGCCCCGGCGATCTCGACGCCGTCCTCGCCGGGCATGTAGATGTCCAGGAAGGCGATGTCGAAGGGCGGCTCCCGCTTCGCCGCCTCCAACAGGCCGGAGCCGTCCGAAAAATATTCCGCGCTCGTGGACGGATTCCAGGCGCACAGCGCCCGCCTCATCTGCTCCTGCCCGCGCAAGTCGTCGTCGCAAACGGCGATCCGCATCGCATTCGCCCCCGTTCGTCCAGTTCTCCCTTTCTATTATAACACAATTCTCGAAGCCTAAATGAGCGGATTTCGGCAATTGAAGCGATTTTCGGCAATTTTGGACGAATCTGGGCGCTTGATTTCCTAAAAATCATCTCAATTACCTAAAAATCAGGCGTGGCCGTTCGTGAATATGGTATAATGAACACGTAGACTTAAAGAGGAGGGGGTTGTCCGGATGAAGGGAAATCCTGTTTGGAAGCGCCTGGTGGCGCTGCTGTTGACGCTGGCGATGCTGGCGACCGGCCTTGCGGTGGCGGAGGCCCCCGCGGAGGATGCGCAGAAGGAGCTTCCTTCCGTGGGCGAAACGATGCACGGCTTCACCGTCGCGGGCGTGTATCCCTACGAGTCGATGGACGCCCAGGCCGTGGAGTTCACCCACGACAAGACCGGTGCGACGCTGATCTGGATCGCCAACGATTCCACCGACCGCTCCTTCGTGGTGGGCTTCCGCACCCTCGTGACGAACGACAAGGGCGTGCCCCACGTGTTCGAGCACGCCACGATCTCCGGTGGCGACAAATATCCCAACCCGAACCTGTTCATGTCGATGCTCAACGGTACCTACAACACCTACATGAACGCCACCACGCAGCGGACGTTCACCTACTATCCCAGCTCGTCCCTGTCCGAGGCGCAGCTGCTCAAGTACGTGGACTTCTACCTGGACGGCGTCTATCATCCGCTGGTGGTGCGCGACGAGCGGCTGATGCAGCGCGAGGCCTACCGCTACGAGCTGCCCAGCGCCGACGCGGATCT
>CANQGC010000181.1 GCA_947600345.1 uncultured Clostridia bacterium | reverse complement strand
CCGCTACGAGCTGCCCAGCGCCGACGCGGATCTCACGCTCCAGGGCACGGTCTACTCCGAGATGTTGGGCACGCTGACTCAAACCCGGGTCGCCATGAACGAATCGCTTCACCTGACTTACCCCGGGAGCGCCGTGGCCAGCGAGACCGGCGGCGTGCCTGGTGAGATCGAAACGATGACGCACCAGGATCTGATCGATTTCCACGACACCTACTACCATCCGTCGAATTCCTACATGGTGCTCTACGGCGATCTGGACATCGAGCCCTTCCTGGAACTGATCGACGACGAGTATCTGAGCAAATTTGACCGGGCGGAGATCGACGTCTCCGACTCCAGCTACACGCCCCTCAGCGGCGATGTGGAGGGGAGCGTCGCCTTCCCCGTGGGTGAAAACGACGCGGCGGAGACCATCATGTACTACAGCGTGCCGCTGCCCGACGCAGGCCTGGTGGAGATCTATCAGCTCAGCCTCGCGGCGGGAGCCATGCTGCAGAACGGCCAGCCCTTCGACCAACTGGTGAAGCAGCGGCTGCCGGGCGTATCCATTGTGCCGCAGTACAACATCGAGGGGCCGTGCCCCTGCATGATGCTGCTGGTGTCCGGCGCGAGCGCGGAGCAGAAGGATTTGGTGCGCGACACGATCCGCGAGGGCATCGCCGCGACGCTGGAACAGGGGCTCGATCCCGATCTGCTGGCGTCCGCCGTGCTCACCGCGCGCATGCAGCAGGCGAAGCTCGCGGACAGCACCACGGCCGTGAACGCCGTCACGAGCGTCATCACCAGCTGGGGCATGGCGGGCGACCCGCTGGCCTTCCTGGAGGAGGATCGCTACAATCAGAATTTGCAGGCATACCTGGACGAGGGCGCGTTCGACGCCGTGATCGAGAAGTACCTGGCGAATCCCGCTGCCAGCTCGCTGGCGATCTGCACCGGCGAGCCCGGCTTGAAGGAGAAGCAGGACGCGGAGCGCGCCCAGAAGCTCGCGGACAAAAAGGCGGCGATGAGCGCGGAGGAGATCGACGCGCTGGTCGCCCAGCACGACGAGCTGGAGCGCTGGAACGCCGAGAACGAGGCCAGCGTGTCCCTCACGCCGGTGCAGGCCGTGGATGCGCAGTCGCTGCCCGAGGAGGTCGTCGCACACACTGCGAAGGACGAGGACGCGGACGGCCTGCGCGTGGTTTCCTCCGAGGTGGACAGCGATCTGATGGACATCAAGCTCTATCTGGACGCTTCCGCCATTCCGGCGGATCAGCTGGATTCGGCTGCGGTTGCCATGGCCCTGCTGGGCACGATTTCCACCGAGAACTACGATGTGACGGCGCTGAACGGAAAGATGGCCGCCTGCGTCGGCGGCATGATCTCCACGGAGCTCTCCGCCATCCGGCAGGAGGATTTGAGCTACACGCCCTACGCGAAGATTTCGTTCTCCTGCTTCCCGGAGGATATGGACGAGGCCTTTGATCTGATCGAGGAGCAGCTGCTGCGCACGAAGTTCGATCCCGCCGAGGTGAAGGCCATGAGCGCCTACATCGCGTCGATGAAGAAGATCAGCCTGGATCCCACGAGCTACGGGGTGGAGCTCAGCAAAGCGGTGCTCTTCGAGTCGGAGGCCTACAACTCCCGCGTGAACGGAGGCGGGCTGGCCAAGGCGCTGGATGCCGTATCGCAGATGAGCGATGAGGAAATTGCCGATTCGATTGAAAATATGAAGGGCGCGCTGGCGCTATTGTGCAACCGCAACGGCATGATCCTGACCGTGGCGGGCAGCGCGGAGAACGTCGCCGCCGCCACCGAGCGGACGCAGCAGCTGCGCGCACTGTTTGACGACGCCGCGCACGAGGCGGTGGATTACAGCGAGGCACTGGCAATGCCGCGCAACATCGCCGTCACCTACGGAAGCGACGCAATGAACAGCTTCGCCGCGCTGTCCATGGAGGAGCTGGGCATGGAGGCCAGCGGCAAGCTGCGGGCGTTCGTATCCGCGGTGAAGAGCTTGGTCCTGATTCCCGTGCTGCGCAACGGCTACAGCGTCTACACGCCCGACTTCCTTGTGAACCGCGACCTGATCCTGCTGGCCGCGCTGCGCGACCCGCGGCTGCGGGAGACCTACGCCGAGGTGCTGCCGACCCTCTCCGAATCCGTTCGGAATCTGAACCTCCCCCAGGAGGAGCTGGACGGCTACATCACCAAGGCCTACAGCGCCCTGGCCAAGCCCGAAGGCCCCTTCACCGGAGCGGCGACGGCCATCGAGGATGCGCTGAAGGGCGAGGACACCTACGAGTATACCCGCAATCAGATGCAGGAGCTCAAGCAGACCACGCCGGAGGACATCGCCGCCTACGCGGACATCATGGACAAGCTGGCTACCGACGGCGCGCGCGTCACCATCGGCAGCCCCCAGCTGATCCAGGGCGCGGGCGATCTGTTCGACGAGGTGGATACCTGGCTGACGGATTGATTCCCGAATTCAAGAGCAAGGTTGAATCTAAGCGGCAGGGCCGCCCACGACGGGCGGCCCTGTTCGATATGTGGCTCTCTCCGCGAGAAGCGGCGGTGGTTTGCATGCTACATCGGTATCTCCGCGATGAACGTCGCGCCCTTGCCCTCCTCGCTCTCCAGGCGGATCGTGCCTCCGTGGGCCTCTATGATGCCGCGCACGATGGGCAGGCCCAGGCCGGAGCCCTCGGTCTCGCCGTCCTTGTGCACCTGGTAGAAGCGCTCCCAGATGTGGGAGATGGCCGATGCGGGGATGCCGGGGCCATCGTCGCGCACGGTGAGCACGGCGCGCCCGCTCCGCGCCTGCAGCGCAACCTCGATCTGCCCGCCCTCCCGGCCGTACTGCACGGCGTTCTGGAGCAGGTTGGTCAGCATGCGGGTCAGCAGCAGCTCGTCGGCCTCGAGCTCGATGCCTGGCTCCGCGTCGCAGCGAAGCGACATGCCCCTCGCCTCGGCGGCGTCGCGCAGCTCGTCGCTCACGCCCTGCACGAGCTCCGTCAGCGAAAGCCGCTCCCGGTGGAGCGGGAGCCTGCGGGAGTCCATGCGGCTGAGCAGCAGCATCTGGTTGAGCATGCGCCCGGCGCGCTCGCTGCGGTCGCGGATCACGGCGAGGGCGGCGTCCTTCTCCTCGGGGCTGGCGTCGGGGGAGAGGGCGAACTGGCTCTGGGCGGAGATCACGCTGACGGGCGTGCGCAGCTCGTGGGAGGCGTCCGATATGAAGCGCTTCTCCCGCTCCATGGAGCGCTGCAGGCGCTCGAACATGCTGTTAAAGGCGTTGGCGAGGCGGCCGACCTCGTCGGTGCTGTCGGCCAGCTGAATGCGCCGGTCCAGGTCGTCGCTGCCGGAGATACTCTCCGCGGCGGCGGTGATTTCGATCAGCGGCTTCATCGCGCGCTTGGCGATCAGATTGCCGCCGATCAGCGTGAGCAGCATCAGCACCGGCACGCCGATGAGCAGCGCCGCGAGCAGCGTGCGGATCATCTGGCTGACCGATGCGGAGGACATGTAGCAGCGCACCCAGAGCCGCGTGCTGCCCACGGCGACGGGAAAGTCCTTGATGTACCAGTTCCCACCCTTGATCCGGGTCTTGGTGCGCATGCGGTTCTGCTTCGGCTGGAAGCCGAACTCCCGCTCGCCCAGCAGCAGCGCGCCGGATTCGTCCAGCACGGTCACGCGCACATCGTCGTCGCTGATTTCGGCGTTGAGTACGGGATTGCCGCCACTATCCAGCGCCAGAGCGGTCATCGCCTCGCTGGCGGCGGCGGTGAGCCTGTCCTCGAAGTAGTCCCGGGAGGAGAGCTGCCGGCCCAGCAGCGTCACGGCAATCAGCGCCACCAGCAGGATCACCACGAATATGGAGTACCACAGCGTCAGTCGCAGGCGGATCGAGCGCCGCCAGATGGGCGCGCTCATAGCTCGCGCTTGCGGATCGTGTAGCCCACCGAGCGCACCGTCTGGATCAGCTTCACATCGAAGGGATCGTCGATCTTGCGGCGCAGGTTTCGGATGTACACGTCCACGATGTTGCTGTTGCCCTCGTAGCCGTAGTTCCAGATGTAGTGCTCGATCTGCTCCCGGGTCAGCACGATGCCGGCGTTGCGGATCAGGTACTCCAGCATGGAGAACTCCCGCACGCTCAGCGAGATCTCCCGGCCGCCGCGCGTGACCCGGCGCTTTTTGATGTCGAGCACCAGATCCTCGATGCGGTAGGCGTTGTCCTTGTTGGCGGTGATGCGGCGGGTCAGCGCGCGCACCCGGGCGGAGAGCTCCTCCAGGGCGAAGGGCTTGGTCATGTAGTCGTCCGCGCCGGCGTCCAGCCCGCCCACGCGGTCGTCGATGGAATCCAGCGCCGTCAGGATCAGCACCGGCGTGTTGTCCCCGCTGGCGCGCATCTGGCGCAATATGTCCAGCCCGCTTCCGCCGGGCATCATGATGTCCAGCACGACGGCGTCCCAGAGCCCCCCGGAGATCAACTCCCAGGCGGAAGGCGCGTCGAAGCAGTGCTCCACGTCCATGCACATCGAGCGCAGGTGTCGCTCGATCACGCTGCACAGATCGCGGTCGTCCTCCGCCAGCAGAACGCGCATGCGAATCCCTCCCTGAATGCTTTCTAAACCATCATACACAAGAAAGATGAAGGTTTGATGAATAAATCAGATTCGATCCGCTTTCGACGCATAAGCCACACATTTCCCGGCGGATCGCGCGCCGTCACGGAATTATACATATGAATTAACGCAAGCGCACGGGGCCTTCATCTTTCTTTCATTTTGGAACGATAGTATATCATTTAGACAGAAATGGCCCGAGCGCGGCACGCCCTGCCGCAAGAGGAGGAATGGGATGGCGACGCTGTATCTGCACATCGGAACGGCCAAGACCGGCACGACCGCGATTCAGCACTATTGCGTTCAAAACAGGCGCGCGCTGAAGAAGCGCGGGTACTGCTTCCCGCGGGCGACGTTCTTCAACCCGCGCATCACAGGTGAGCGAAACGCATTCTTCCTGATGGAGGACGCGCGCAATCCGGACGGCAGCTTCGCGTCGCCGAAGGGCGAGGCCAACTGGCGGCGGCACATGCGCTTTATTGCCGCGCTGTTTCGCCGGTACCCGAACGTGATCCTTTCGGACGAGGGGCTGTGGAACAGCCGCGTGGCGTTCCGGGGCGTATGGCGCGATTTGAAGGCGGAGGCGGACGCGCGGGGCTACCAGGTGCGCATCATCGTCTATCTGCGCCGCCAGGATCAGTTCCTCTCCTCCTTATGGGCGCAGAAGCTCAGGTATCCGCCGGAGCTGGGCGTCGAGTATACGTGGGAGGACATGCTCGCCCAGGCGGACGACAAGGTTCGCCTGGATTACCACGCGGCGCTCGAGGAGATCGCTGGATACTTCGGAAGGGAGAACATCACCGTTCGGATCTACGACCGGCAGCGCTTCCCCCAGGGCAACATCATCGCGGACTTTCTGGAGCTCCTCGGGCTTCCGATTGACGAGAAGCTCGACGCGCTGAAGTCGAGCAATCCATCGCTGTACGGCAACGCGATGGAGATCGTGCGCCTCATCGACGCGCTGCCGCGCATTCGACCCGAACAGCAGCGCGCCGCGGTGAGCGCCGCCATCGCCTGCTGCGCGGCGGAGGGAGGCGCGAAGCGGCCGACGATGTTCTCCCCGGACGAGTGCCGCGCGTTTCTGGCGAGGTACGCGGAATCCAACCGCCTCCTGGCGCGGGACTACTTCGGGGACGAGGATGCGCGGCTCTTTTCCGAGCCGTCGGATACCGATGAGAAGTGGGAGCTGAATCCGGCGGACATGTATCAAACGATCATCCGCTTCCTGGGGATCGCGCTGTTTGCCCCGCCGAAGGCGAGGCTGCGCACGCGCCTGCGCCGAAAGCTGCGAGGCGTGCGGACCAGGCTTTGGGAGTGGCGGAAGCGGCATGATGCGCGCTGAAGGGCAGCGCCTTCCGCGGTAGCGGCCACTTTGACAGGCTGAAACCACCGGCTAAGCCGGTGGTCATATTTTCGTCAGGTGTCGCGCATTCACCGCGCTCGTCAGTTGCCCAGGCGGTGAAATCCGCCTTCATCAGCGCGGCGAATGTCGATGCACGCATTTGGGGAAGGGGGGGG
>CANQGC010000180.1 GCA_947600345.1 uncultured Clostridia bacterium | reverse complement strand
ATTCCGCGGCGCGCCGCCTCAAATCTTCGATTTGAGCCGGTGCGGTTCGGCCTAAAGGCCGAACTTGGAAACCCTTTGGGTTTCCAACCTTCAAGGACCTGAGGTCCTTTGGAATCTCCCTTCTGCTGCCGCGCTTTTGGCAACTATGGACTTGCGCCTCCCCTGTATGTTATAATGTAGCAAGCAACAGGAGGCACATCGCCATGAACACCAACCCGTCATCCGCCGAGGCCCTCTTCCTGGAGGGCCTCGAATATCTCAAAACCGACACCCCCGCCCGTGCGCTCAAACCGCTGACCGCCGCCGCCAACCTCGGCCACGCCGGCGCCCAGTGCGCGCTGGGCGCGATGCTCCTCGAGGGCAACGGCGCGGCGCGCGACCCCGCAACGGGCATCCGCTGGCTGAAGATGGCCGCCGCGCAGGGCGAGCCCACCGCGCAGCTCAACCTCGCCATCGCCTGCGAGCGTGGCGAGGGCATGCCGCAGGACTGGGCCGAGGCCATGCGCTGGCACCGCCGCGCCGCCGAGGCGGGCGAGCCGGAGGCGCAGTATAGCCTCGCCTGCGCCTATTCCTCCGGAACCGGCGTTCCGCTGGATGAAACCGAGGCCCTCCGCTGGTTCCGCCGCGCCGCCGAAAGCGGCCATGCCCGGGCGCAGTACGAGCTCGGCCGGATGTACGACGAGGGCGAGGGCGTGGAGGAAAGCGACGCCGAGGCCGTCAAGTGGTACGAGCGCGCCGCCGAACAGGGCGACCCCGACGCGCAGTACATGCTGGGCATCCACTATGTCAACGGCGACGCCGTCGCGCAGGACTGCGCGCGCGCCTTCGAGCTGTTCACCCGCTCCGCCGCGCAGGGCAATCCCCACGGCCGGCGCAACCTGGGCGACATGTACTACTGGGGCGAGGGTCGGGACGTGGACTTTGCCGAGGCCGCGAAATGGTATCGCCTCGCTGCCGAGGATGGCGACGCCGATTCCCGGTACAACCTCGCCAACATGTACATAAAGGGCGAGGGCGTGCCCCGCGATCCCGCCGAGGGAGCGCGCTGGCTGCGCATGGCCGCCGAGGATGGCGACGCCGATTCCCAGCACTACCTCGCCGACCTCTACCGCCGGGGCGAGGGCGTCCCCCAGGACGACGCCGAGGCGTTCCGCTGGTACCTGGCCGCGGCGGAGCAGGACAGCGTGGACGACCAGTTCCTCGTCGCCGTGGCCTACGAAACCGGCAGGGGCGTGCAACAGGACCTCACCGAGGCCGCCAAGTGGTACCGCGCCGCCGCTGAGCAGGGCGACTCCGAGGCGCAGTACGAGCTCGGCCTGATGTACGACGACGGCACGGGCGTGCCCCGCGACGCGGCGGAGGCCGCCAAGTGGTACGTGCTCGCCGCCGAGCAGGGCGATCTCAACGCACAGACCAACCTTGCGCTGCTCTATCAGCAGGGCGACGGCGTGCCCCGCGATCCCGCGCGCGCCCTCGAGCTGCTCCGCCGCGCGGTGGAGCAGGGCAACGAAATCGCGCAATTCAACCTCGGCAGCATATGCGAGGACGGCGAGCTCGTGGCGCGGGACTACGCCGAGGCCGCCCGACTGTACCGGCTGGCGGCGGAGCGGGACTATCCGCCCGCGATCTACAACCTCGCGCTGCTCTACGACGACGGCACGGGCGTGGCGCGCGACCCCGCCCGCGCCGCAGAGCTCTACCGCCGCGCGGCGGAGCTGGGCCACGCCGCCGCCCAGTGCAACCTGGGCGCCTGCTACGCGTGCGGCGAGGGCGTGAAACAGGATCACGCTGAAGCGGTCAAATGGTACCGCCGCTCCGCCGAGCAGGGCGACGCGGAGGGCCAGTACAACCTGGGCGCCTGCTACGCCAACGGCGAGGGCGTGGCGCAGAGCGACGCCGAGGCCATCCGGTGGTACAAGCTCGCTGCCGCCCAGGGCAACGCCGCCGCGACGGACGCCCTGCGGGAGATGGGAGAGTGAGCTTCAAGCCCAGATTGCAAGGCAGTTCTTCCTTATTTCGCCGTTGACAAACTTCCCTCCATCGCATATAATGAAAGCGAACGGGAACGTTTGCCGGCCATGACGGCAAGAATATCATGGACGTGTACGTTTGACCTCCGGGAGCGACGGGGTGCCGCAAGGCGTAGAATATCGTTCACCTGTCTGGGGGCCCTCTTGCAAAAGATGGCCCCCACTTCTTGTATCTGAGGTACGAAAGCACATGAAGCTGATCACGGTCGATGCTTGCCAGGCATATCTGGATCGGTACGCACAGGGCATACGTTCGCCCTACGCGACGAGCATTGAAAAACTGATCGACGAATTGAAGGCAATCGAAAAGAAATAAGAATACCGTGGGGCCGTCTCGTCCGAGGCGGCCCCAAATTCGTTGACCTCTTATTCGCTCTCTCCGCACGCTGCCAGAAGCTCTGGCCTTTCGGCCGCCTGTTTTTTCTCGGCCCCTGGAAGAGGATCACCGTAGCGGTCAGGGCGCACCTACTTCAGTGTGGCATTATTTCTGTATGTCTAGCAGCTATCCCTGCGCGGCGTCGACCACGCGGTAGTAGGCTCGGGCGGTGAGCAGGTAGACGATGACGTAGAGGATCGCGAAGGCGGCGAAGCAGCCCAGCGTGCACTTGGCGAACAGGCCCACGTTCGCCATACCGAAGGCCAGCAGCAGCCACTTCATCATCGGAAAGGCGAAGGCCGTGTGCGCGGCGGCGGCCAGCAGCGGCAGGAAGAACACCGTCAGCACCTGGGAGCGGATGGATGAGCGCACCTCGGTGCGCGTCATGCCCACCTTGCGCATGATCTCGAAGCGCCCGGCGTCGTCCATGCCCTCGGACAGCTGTTTGTAATAGATGATCGTCACCGTCACCATCACAAACAGGAAGCCCAGGAACATGCCGATGAAGAACATCGACGCGTACATGGGAAGGTAGTCCTCCCGGTAGTCCACCTCCCGGCAGCTGGCCGTCGCGATGGGGGCATACTTCGAATTCGCGCCGCTCTCCCGGTAGGCGAACGTGCGCACGGCCTGCTCGCATTCGTACTTCTCGTCCACGCCGCCGCTCAGGTCGAAGCGCATGTCCCGGTGCAGCGCGCTGGCAAACTCGTCGTAGGCCTCCTCCTGAATCTCATACACGCGCTCGAGCGTCGCCGCGTCGGGCAGCACCAGCGCCAGCTCCCGCGTCTCGATGTTGTCCTGGCTGCGCTGGATCGGGAAGCCGTCGATGGGCACCAGCTTCAGCGCCAGGTCGCCGATGTTCAGCCGCTCGAGAGGCTCCCCGTCCTCGCACCAGGCCAGCGCCTCGCCCGGTGCCAGGTCGACCTCCGCTCCGGCGATGCGCTCGTAGTCGTCCAACCGGAAGGCGCGGATGGTGATCAGCTCGTCCAGCGCCACGCCCTCGCGCACGCCGAAGTCCAGCGTGACGCCGTCGTCCTCCAGCTTGGTGGTGAAGCTCACCATGTCGTAGATCTGCTCGTTCTCGATCTTCAGCCCGTACTCCGCCACGATCTCCCGGATGCGCGCCCAGCTGGCCTCGCACCTCTCCGGCTGCTCCATGTCCTCGCGGTTGACCCTGCAAATCACGTCGCAGGGGTACATGCGGCCCATGACGCCGTCCAGCCCCGCGTAGAGGCAGAACGTGGTCGAGACCGTCACCAGCACCATCGTCGATAGGATGCAGATGCTCGCCAGCCCCAGCGCGTTGCGCTTCATGCGGTAGAGCATGCCGGACACGGAGACAAAGTGGTTCGTGCGGTAGTAGTACGCCTTGTTCGCCCGCAGCGCCTTCAGGAAGACGATGCTGAACGCGGTGAACAGCAGATACGTGCCGACGATCACCAGCAGCACGGCGATGAAGAAGTTCGTGATGGCGTTGTACACGTTCGCCGTGCGGATGGACATCACGTAGCCCGCGATCAGGAACGCCAGCCCGAGGATGGCCAGCACCCAGTGGGACCTCGGCTCCCGCTCGCCCACGCTCTCGCTGTGCAACAGCTCCACCGGCTTCGAGCGGCGGATCACGGCCAGGTTCTTGAGCAGCGTCAGCAGGAAGATGCCCGCAAACAGCGCGAGCGTGATGCCCAGCGAGATGGGGTTCAGCCCGATGCGCAGGCCGGTCGAGCCCCGCAGCATCCGCACGATGATGAGCTGGGCGAGCTTGGTGAACACCAGCGCCCCGGCCACGCCTGCGGCGAAGGAGATCAGTGCGGTGTAGATCGTCTCCCACATCAGCACCAGCGCGATGTGGCGCTTCTCCATGCCCAGAATGTTGTACAGGCCAAACTCCTTCTTGCGGTGGCGGATGATGACGCTGTTCGTGTAGAACAGCAGGATCGCCGAGAAGATGGCCACGACCACCGCGCCCAGCGAGAGCGTCGTGACGATGTCCGTGCCGCCGTTCAGCTTCGCCACGTCCTCGTCGAACAGCAGGCCGAGCAGCATCTGGAACATCATCACCGTGCCCGAGCAGGCCAGCAGGTAGGGCAGGTAGATGCGGAAGTTCTTCCAAAGCGCCGAAGCGGCGAGCTTGGGATAGAGCGCCAGCTTACGCATCGCGATCACCGCCCGTCTCGCTCCGGGAGCCCAGCATCTGCGCCGCGCAGCGGTTCTCCGGGGCGGGCGGGGGATTGCCCCGGCGCAGCGCCTCCGAGGGAGCCTTCGACTTCGCCAGCAGCGTCAGCGTGTCGCTGATGGTCTGGTAGAGCATCTCGTCATTGCTGTCGCCGCGGTAGATCTGGTGGAAGATCGCGCCGTCGCGGATGAACAGCACCCGCGAGGCGTGGCTGGCCGCGCGCACGGAGTGGGTGACCATCAGTATCGTCTGCCCCGCGCGGTTGACCTGGGAGAAGAGCTCCAGCAGCTGATCGGTGGCCCGGGAGTCCAGCGCGCCGGTGGGCTCGTCCGCCAGCACCAGCTGGGGCTTGGTGATCAGCGCCCGGGCCACGGCCGCGCGCTGCTTCTGGCCGCCGGAGACCTCGTAGGGGTACTTTTCCAGGATGTCCGATATGCCCAGCATCTTTGCGATGGGGCTGATGGCGGCCTCCATGTCGAGCACGCGCCTGCCGGCGAGGACCAGGGGGAGGTAGATGTTGTCCCGCAGGGAGAAGGTATCGAGCAGATTGAAGTCCTGGAACACGAAGCCGAGGTTGTCCCGGCGAAAGGCGGAGATCTGCTTGTCCTTGATGGAATTGAGGCTGCGGCCGTTGAGCACCACGTCGCCCGAGGTGGGGCGGTCGAGGGCGGCCAGGATGTTGAGCAGCGTAGTCTTGCCGGAGCCGGACTCGCCCATGATGGCCACGTATTCGCCGCGCTCCACGCGGAAGTTGACGTCGGAGAGCGCCTGCACGCGGTTGCCACCGAAGCGGGTGGTGTAGATCTTCTGCACATGCTGCACGTCGAGTATCGCCATGGATGATGACCTCCTGTCGTTTTTACGTGGATAGCATAGCAGAAGCGGGGGTGGGGGAGCCATTGATTGGGCTTACGTTTTGGCGGGGGAAGCTTACAGATTCGTCACATGCCCTAACGCCCCACCCAGCACGCGGCAGCAGAAGGGAGATTCTTAAGGACCTCAGGTCCTTAAGCAGGAATTCTTAAGGGACAGAGTCCCTTAAGCAGGTCCGGGCGGAGCCCGTACGGGTCTGGGCGGAGCCCAGCGTAGCCCCAGCGGCCCGCGGTATTCATCCAATCCCCCAGCAATGCGCACCGACGCTTCATCGCCACCATACCGCGGGCCGCCGAAGCGCCTTTCGAATCGGGAAGCGAAGCTTCCCGATTCGAAACAGCAAACGAAACCTCCGTTCAAACCCGGTACTCCTTCCCGGATGCCTTCGAATAGGCCGGCTGCTTCGCGGGTTGAGCGATTGCGGCGTTCTTGCGGGGGAGGTAGCGCCGTACGAGGCGCGGCGATACGTTAGAGAGTTAGTGGCGGCTGCCTTGAATTGGCAAGCCTCCCGGCTTGCCAATTCAACTCCGCGCCGCGGCGGCCCGCGGTATGGAGGCGATGGGGCGATTGTGCGAATTGCCGGGAGATTGGATGAATACCGCGGGCCGCTGGGGTGACGCTGGGCTCCGCCCAGACCCGCTCGGGCTCCGCCCGGACCTGCTTAAGGGACTCTGTCCCTTAAGAATTCCTGCCAAGGAACCTGAGGTTCCTTGGATT
>CANQGC010000179.1 GCA_947600345.1 uncultured Clostridia bacterium | reverse complement strand
GTCATTCAGATGCCCATCGGCATCCTGCTGGCCACATTCCTGGACGCGGGCGGCAAAAAGTTCAACGTCTTCAAGATACTGTGGTTTTTGCCCCTGCTGATGAGCTCCGTGGCGGTCGGCTATCTGTTCCGCTACGCGCTGGCCACGAACGGCGGCATCATCTCCTCCATCTCCCAGCTGTTCGGCGGCGGGCTGGTGGACCTGCTGGGCAACCAGAAGACGGCGCTGTACGCGGTCATACTGGTCGTCTGCTGGCAGTTCGTACCATTCTATATGGTCTACTACATGGCGGGCTACTCCTCCATCAGCAGCGATGTGTATGAGGCCGCCATCATCGACGGCGCAACCCACCGGCAGTACGTGACGAAGGTCGCGCTGCCGCTGCTGGTGCCCACGATCAAGAGCGCGATCATCATGTCCGTGGTCGGCTCGCTGAAGTACTTCGATCTGGTGTACGTCATGACCGGCGGCGGTCCCGGCACTTCCACCGAATTGATGGCTACATACATGTACAAGAACTCCTTCGTGACCTTCAACATGGGCTACGGCTCGGCGATCGCCGGAGGCATGTTCATACTGATCACGATCGTGGCGGCCACGATCATGCGCGTGATGAACCGGGGAGGTGACGACTGATGGCGAACATGAGCGTACAGGACAAGGCGACGAAGCGGAGCAAGGCCATCAGCTGGACCATCGTCATGATCCTCGCAATCTTCTGGCTGCTGATTGCGTTTACGCCCTTCGTGTTCATGGTGCTGACCGGCTTCAAGCAGAAGCTGGAGGTCATCATGGGCACGGCGTTCCAGTTGCCGGAGACGTTCTTCACGGAGAACTACGTCTCCATCATCACGGACCCGAGCTTCTGGAACTACTTCAAGAACTCCGTGATCGTGCTGGTGGTCTCGCTGGTGATCCTGCTGATGTTCACCTCGTTCGCGGCCTACCCGCTCTCGAGGTTCAAGTTTAAGCTGCGCAACTTCATCTTCCTGGTCATCGTGGCGTCGATGTCCATACCGATCCACGTGACCATGATCCCGGTATTCCAGATGGCGATCAAGACGGGCCTGTACGATTCGGTGTGGGTGCTGATTCCCACGTCGGTCGCCTTCGCGCTGCCGATGTCGGTGTTCATCATGACGGGCTTCATGCAGGGCATACCGGTGGATCTGGAGGAGGCCGCGGAGATCGACGGCTGCGGTCGCTACGGCCGCTTCTTCAAGGTGATCCTGCCGCTGTCCACGCCGGGCCTCTCGACCCTGGCGATCTACAACGGCGTCAACATCTGGAACGAGTTCATCTTCGCGTTTACGCTGACCCAGTCGGAGCAAAACCGCACGCTTCCGCTGGCGCTGTGGAACTACCAGGGGCAGTATTCCTCCAATACGGCGATGATCATGGCGTGCCTGACGCTGTCGACCATACCGATGATCATCATGTTCGTGATCCTTCAGGATAAGCTGATCAAGGGCATGATGGCCGGTGCCGTAAAGGGCTGATCTCGATCCGGGCCGCCGCAAAATGGCCGGAAGCGTGTTTTGCGGCGGTTCGTTTTGGGTATAGGGTATATGGAATTCAAGGGGCATTTTCCCAGATACAAGGAGGACATGAGAGTGAGGTATTACGTTTCCGCAGGTGCGGCCCGTGGTGGCGACGGGTCGAAGAGCAAGCCCTTCCAGACGATCACCGAGGCCGCGAACATCGCGGTGGCGGGCGACGAGGTTTTGGTGGCCCCGGGCCTGTACCGGGAGTACGTCAACCCCATCCACGCGGGCACGCAGGACGCGCCCATCGTCTATCGCAGCGAGGTTCCGCTGGGCGCGGTGATCACCGGCGCGGAGCGGATTCAGTGCTGGGAGCAGAGGGAGGGGAACGTGTGGATGGCGCGCATCCCCAACGGCATCTTCGGCGCTTACAATCCCTACACCGTTCTGGTCAGGGGCGACTGGTACAACGAGACGATCAAGCCCGTGCACACCGGCGAGGTGTACCTGAACGGAAAGGCGATGTACGAATGCGTCGCGCCGGACGGCGTGTACAAGCCGGAGAAGGACCTCTCGTCCTGGGATCCGGAGGGCACGCTCTACACCTGGTACACCGAGCAGGACGGCGGCGACACCGTGATCTACGCCAACTTCCAGGGCGCGGACCCGAACCGCGAGAACGTGGAGATCAACGTGCGCCGGAACTGCTTCTACCCGGACAAGACCGGCGTGAACTACATCACGCTCTCCGGCTTCGTGGTGAAGCAGGCGGCTACCCAGTGGGCGCCGCCGACGGCCTATCAGGAGGGCATGGTCGGCCCGCACTGGTCGAAGGGCTGGATCATCGAGGATTGCGAAATCTCCGATTCCCGCTGCTCCGGCATCTCCCTGGGCAAGTACCTGCAGCCCGAGAACGAGAACAAGTGGACGACCAAGTGGTACAAGGACGGCACGCAGACCGAGCGCGACGCCATCTGCCAGGCCCAGCGCGAGGGCTGGACGAAGGAGAACATCGGCCACCACATCGTGCGCCGCTGCAACATTCACGACTGCGGCCAGACCGGCATCGTGGGCCACCTGGGCGGCGTGTTCTCCATCATCGAGGACAACCACATCCACCACATCAACAACAAGCAGGACCTGGCCGGCGCCGAGATCGGCGGCATCAAGATGCACGCCGCCATCGACGTGATCTACCGCCGCAACCACATCCACCACTGCACCCGCGGCCTCTGGCTGGACTGGCAGGCCCAGGGCACGCGCGTGACCGGAAACCTGTTCCACGACAACGTGCCGCCCAGGGGCACGCGGATCAGCAACGAGCTCTCGCTGGCGGAGGACATCTTCATCGAGGTCTCCCACGGCCCGACGCTGGTGGACAACAACCTGCTGTTGTCGAACTGCTCCGGGCGCGTCAGCACCCAGGGCGTCGCCTTCGTCCACAACCTGATCGCGGGCTCGTTCACCTGGGTCGGCCTCGGCACGGACAACGGCGCGCAGAGCCTGCCCTCGAACCGCTACACGCCCTACCACGTGCCGCACCGCACCGAGGTGGCCGGCTTCATGACCATACTCCACGGCGACGCGCGCTTCTACAACAACATCTTCGTGCAGCAGCCCATCCGCGAGGATCTGACCGCCTACGCGAAGAGCGAGGGCCTGGAGCGGGAGTTCAACTTCATCTGCGGCACCAAGCCCTACGACGGCTACCCCACCGAGGAGGAGTGGAAGGCGCAGTACACCGCCATCACCATCCGCGCCCACGGCCAGAAGGACTTCTACTACGACCACATGCCGGTCTGGACGGGCGGCAACGTCTACTTCAACGGCGCCCAGCCCTGCGACAAGGAGCAGAATTTCTGTGCCGACGCGGAGCACGAGATCCACTGGGAGCTGGAGGCGCGGGACGGCAAGCTGTTCCTGAAGACGAACCTCTACGACCACCTGCCGAAGTTCGCCACGCCCTTCGTGTCCACGGAGCTACTCGGCGAGGCCTTCGAGCCGGAGGAGAAGTTCGAAAACCCCGACGGCACGCCCATCCTCTTCGACCGCGACTATCTCGGAGCGCACCGAGCAATTCCGCCCATGGCGGGCCCCTTCGAGTGCGGCGCGGCGGAGATCGAGGTATTCTAGGCCAACGAGCAACCGCCAGGCGCGGGCCGGTGGAGGCGCAAACCTCCCCGGCCCGCGCCTTGCCCGACGGCAAACGCAAAGGAAAGGACGGTCATCCGATGAAGATCAAAGGCGTGAATCTTGGCAACTGGCTGGTGCTGGAGAAGTGGATGAGCCCCGGCATCTACAGCGGCACCACCGCCGAGGACGAGACCTACCTCTGCCTGCAGCTGAGCGAGAACGAAAAGCGCGCGCGGCTGAAGGTGCACCGGGATCACTACATCACCGGCCGAGACTTCGCTTACCTCGCGGAAAAGGGCTTCAACGCGGTACGCCTGCCCGTGCCCTTCTTCGTGTTCGAGGATGTGGGGCCCTACGTGCGCTGCGCCGAGTACGTGGATCTGGCCATGAAGTGGGCCAACGACTACGGCCTCAGGGTACTGCTGGACCTGCACACCGTGCCCGGCAGCCAGAACGGCTCCGACAACGCGGGGCTCTGCGGCATCGTCCAGTGGGCGAACCATCCCCATCGCGTGGAGATGGCGCTCAGCACACTGGAGCAGCTGGCGCTGCGCTACGGCCAGGACGCGGCGCTGCTGGGCATCGAGGTGCTGAACGAGCCCATGCCCTCCGACGGCGCGCTGACGGCCAGGATGGGCGGCGCGGAGCCCGGCATCGCCAGCCGCTATCCCGCCGCGGACCCGGAGGCGGCCAGGCAGAACGCGTCCTACGACCGCGCCTGGCTGGAGCGCTTCTACCGCGACGCCTACGCCCGCATCCGCAAGTATCTGCCCCCAGAGAAGGCGGTGGTGTTCGACGACGCCTTCGACATGCGCCACTTCGCGGACTGGCTCGCCGCGCAGAGCGACTTTGAGAACGTGATGCTGGACACGCATCAGTATCTGATGCTCGCGGACTGGGCGGGCGATGTGGAGCCCAGCCTCGATTCCTACGTGCGCTACGCCGCGGAGCAGTTCGCGCAGGAGGTGGCCTACGGCCAGGCGCGGGTTCCCACCATCGTGGGCGAGTGGTCGCTGTTCAACGCGATGGAGGGCCTCCAGAGCGCCTCTAAGGAGGAGCGGCGGAAGGTCTACGCCGCCCTCGCCAGGGCCCAGATGGACGCCTTCGCGGGCTGCGAGGGCTGGTTCTACTGGTGCTACAAGACGCTGGTGGACGACCTGGCCTGGGACTGCTGGGACGTGGGCAAGTGCCTGTCGAACGGATGGCTGGCGCTGTGAGGAGGCCGGAGCGGCGCGGATTCCTCCGGAGATGAAGAAAGCGCGGCGCGGGACGAAGAATCCCGCGCCGCGCTTTGGCTGCGGCTTTCGGCTGTCCGCCGCTACGCCTTGACGCGCCGCTTGATGAAGAGCAGCGTGCCGATGCACAGGGCGATGCCCACGGGGAGCATGATCACGCCGGGCACGCCGGCGGAGGCCAGCAGGCCCGCGGCGATGTAGCAGAGGAAGGAGATGCCCGCCGACAGCATCGCGTAGGGCAGCTGGGTGGATACGTGGTTCACGTGGTCGCACTGGGCGCCCGCCGAGGCCATGATCGTGGTATCGGATATGGGGGAGCAGTGGTCGCCGCAGACCGCGCCGGCCATGCAGGCCGCCACGCAGATGATGCTCAGCGGATGGCCCGAGGGGAACACGCCCTGGGTGATCGGGATCAGTATGCCGAAGGTGCCCCAGCTGGTGCCGGTGGCGAAGGCCAGCAGGCAACCCACCAGGAACACCACGGCCGGCAGGAACGCCTGGAAGGAGCCGGCGGAGCCCTTGACCACCTGGCCCACGAACTCGGCAGCGCCCAGCGAGTCGGTCATCGTCTTGAGCGTCCAGGCGAAGGTCAGGATCAGGATCGCCGGGACCATCGCCTTGAAGCCCTCGGGCAGGCAGTCCATCATCTCCTTGAAGGAGAGCACGCGGCGGCACAGGTAGAAGATCATCGTCAGCACCAGGCCGACGGCCGAGCCCAGCATCAGGCCCACCGAGGCGTCGGAGTTGGAGAAGGCCGTGACGATGCTGTGATAGCCCTCGGAATCGGCCGCGAAGAAGCCTCCCGAGTAGATCATGCCGATGATGCAGGCGGCAATCAGCACCACGATCGGGATTACCAGATCGAGCACCGTGCCCTTGGTCTGCACCGCGTCGTCGCTGGCGCCCATGTAGGGGTTGGAGCCGGAGAACAAATCGCCGGTCTCCTTCGCGGTCTTCTCATGTTTGGCCATCGGGCCGAAGTCCACCTTCAGCAGGATCATGCCCACCATCAGCACCACGGTGAACAGCGCGTAGAAGTTGTAGGGGATGGCCCGGATGAACAGCATCAGGCCCTGGCCCTCCTCGGCGTAGCTGGCCACGGCCGCCGCCCAGGAGCTCACCGGCGCGATGATGCACACCGGCGCGGCGGTGGCGTCGATCAGAAACGCCAGCTTGGCGCGGGAGACGCGGTGCTTGTCCGTCAGCGGTCGCATCACGGAGCCCACGGTCAGGCAGTTGAAGTAGTCGTCGATGAAGATCAGCACGCCCAGCACCACGGCGGCGAGCTGCGCGCCCACGCGGCTCTTGATGTTGGCGGCGGCCCAGCGGCCGAACGCGGCGGAGCC
>CANQGC010000178.1 GCA_947600345.1 uncultured Clostridia bacterium | reverse complement strand
CGTGGGCAGCGCGGAGATCGAACCAAAGGACGTGGCGCTGCTGCGCGATCCCTCCCACGCGCCGGCCTTCCTGAAGCCCAGCGGCATCGTGCAGCGGCTCACGCGCAACGTGACGCAGGATTCTGCCTGCTCGGCCTGCTATGGCAATTTGGTGCACGCGCTGTACCGGCTGCGCGATTTGGACCCGGGCTTCAACGAGAAGATCTGCATCGGCCAGGGCTTCAAGGGCAAGCAATTCGAAGGCATCGGCAGCGGCAACTGCTGCAAGGGCGCGAGCTGCCCCATCCCCGGCTGCCCCCCGGACGCGGAGACGATATTGCAGGCCCTGCTGGAGCGAAAATAGACCGCGCCCCAACGCGGCAGCAGAAGGGAGAATCCAAGGAACCTCAGGTTCCTTGGCAGGTCTGGGCAGCGCCCAGCGTAACCCCAGAGGCAGCACAAAGAAGGCGGTCGCGATTTGCGAAACAAGGTCACGCCCTCAGGCGGCCCGCGGAATCAAATCCAAGCTCCGGCAATGCGCACCAACGCATCCTCGCAGCCATCCCGCGGGCCGTCAGCGGCGCGGAGTTGATGCGGGAAGCTAAGCTTCCCGCATCAAGGCAGCCGCCACTAACTCTCTGCAACGCCGCGAGATCCAAACACCGTCCCGACAATCCGATAAAGCAAAGTTTTATGGAGGAAACTGCGCATGTGGATGTGCCCCAGATGCGGAAGAGAATTTCAAAGAGCGAATCAAAGTCACTACTGTGGCAAAGCGCCGGAAACCGCAGCGGAATATATAGATTCTCAGCCAAAGGAAACGCGGCCTTATTTGACAGAAATGGCGGATATATTGCGAAGCAGTGTTCCTGGTGTAAATGAACGCATTTTGTGGAGCATGCCGTATTATGAGAAGGACGGGAAATCCGTTTCGTTCTCCGCCTGTAAGACGCATATCAGCTATTACGTCGGGATCGAAGCGATCGAAAAGTTCGCGTCGGAGTTGGACGGATTGGTCACAAAGAAGAATGCGATTTATTTTCCCTATGATGAAGAACTGCCTTCAAAACTGATCGAAAGAATAGCAAGATGGTGTTTAAGCTGATTTGACAAATTCTCATTTGATGAAGCGTTGGCGTGCATGCGCAACGGTTTAGAGAGTTAGTGGCGGCTGTCTGGTTCGGGTAGCTTTGCTACCCGAACCTACCCCGCGCCGCGGCGGCCCGCGGTATGGTGGCGATGATGTCTTGGTTCGCATTGCCGAAGCACTTGCTGGATACCGCGGGCCGCTGGAAGTGCTGCCTTATAGCCTCAAATCGCAACCACCTGTCAGGCGCAGCCTCTGGGTTACGCTGGGCTCCGCCCAGACCTGCTTAAGGGACTTTGTCCCTTAAGAATTCCTACCAAGGAACCTGAGGTTCCTTGGATTCTCCCTTTTGCTGCCGCGTGGTTTTGACGGACTTTGGCCTCGGAGCGAGGCCAAAGTCCTGCCTCGCGTTTCTTTTCCCTCAGAATGTCAACTCAATCCGCGTCCCCTTTCCCGGTTCGCTCTCCAGCGCGATCCTCGCCCCGTGGATCATCGCGCCGTGCTTCACAATCGACAGCCCCAGCCCCGTGCCGCCGGTGGCGCGGGAGTGGCTCTTATCCACCCGGTAGAAGCGCTCGAACACCCGCCCTTGATGCTCCTTCGGGATGCCCACGCCCGTGTCCGAAACGGCGAACGCCGCGCCCTCCGGGCCCTTCTCCACGCGCACATCCACCCTGCCGCCCTCGCCCGTGTACTTAATGGCGTTGTCGATCAGGTTATAGAGCATCTCGCCCAGCAGCCGCGGGTAGGCTTCGATCCCCGCCGCTTCTCCCGCGAACGTCAATTCGATCCCCTTCTCCTCCGCCAGCGGCTCCAGGCGCTCCGCCACCTCCCGCGCGGCCTCGCGCAGATCCACACGCTCCCGTTCGCCGATGCCCTGCCGCTCGTCCAGCCGCGAGAGCGCCAGTATATCCTCGATCAGCGCCAGCAGTCGCTTCGCTTCGTCGCAAATCCTCCCCGCAAAGCCGGGCACGTCCGCAGGCTTCGCCAGGCCGTCGCGGATCAGCTCCGCGTAGCCGGAAATCGAAGTCAGCGGCGTCTTGAGCTCGTGGGACACGTTCGCGGTGAACTCCCGCCTGCTGCGCTCCGCGGCGATCTTCTCCGTCACATCCAAGATCAGCAGCACCACGCCCGCGACCGAACCGTCCCGCTTGACCGGGCTCGCCAGCAGCTGATAGGCGCAGCCGTCGCGCTCCAATATGGCATCGGCGGCCTCGCCCGACTGCGCCTTCGCCACGCTCTCGCGCAGGCCGGGATCGCGGCTGAGGGAGAGCAGGTCGTCTCCCGCTTCCGCATCCGCGCCGAAGATGCGCGCGGCGCTCTCGTTCATCGAGAGCACGCCGCCCTCGCGGTCGAGCACCACCAATCCCTCGCGCATGTTGCGCGTGATGGCCGCGAGCTCCCGCCGGGCGTCGTCCAGCTGGCGCATCTGCCGCTCGATCTCCCGGCGCTGGCGATCCATGCGCGTCAGCAGCGGCGAGAGCTCGTCGTACACCTCGTTCTCCAGCGGCGCGTCCAGGTTGAGCCCGTTCACCGGCGCGACGATGCGCAGCGCCGCCATTCGCGCCACCAGCATCGAAAGCAGCGCCACGGCCAGCAAGATTCCGATCAGCGGCGGCAGCGCCCGCAGGAATACGCCCAGCATCGAGCTTCGCGTGCTCGACAGCCGCAGCACATTTCCCGCCCCCGTGCGCACCGCGCAGTAGATCGTCACCTCGGAGAGCGTGTCGCTGCGGCGCTCGCTCCCGCCCCAGCCATTGCGGAACGCCTGCTCGACCTCCGGGCGGCCCAGGTGGTTGTCCATGCCGGAGGAATCGGCGGAGCTCTCGTAGAGCACGCTGCCGTCCGGGGCAATCAGCGTCACGCGGCCGCGCGGCTCGAAATCCTCGAAGAAGGCGAGCTCGTCCGCCTGTTGCGCCAGCGCGTGGCGAATGTACTCCGCCTCGGTGCGCAGCTCGGCGGCCACGCTGTCCTCGTAGACGTTGAACAGCGCCGCCGCCGTGAGCGCCGCCGCCAGCAGCACCGCCAGCGCCGCCGTCAGCGCCACGGCGCGAAAGATGCGTCCCGTCATGAATTCTTCCCTCCGAAGCGGTAGCCAACGCCGCGCACCGTCTCGATCTGCATCCCGCACGCGCCGAGCTTGGCGCGCAGCGTCTGGATGTGCACGTCCACGGTGCGCGTGCCGCCGTAGTAGTCGTAGCCCCAGATGTTGTCCAGCAGCTGCTCCCGGCTGAACGCGATGCCCCGGTTCTCCATCAGGAAGCGCAAAAGCTCGTACTCCTTGAGCGTCAGCGCCACCTCCGCCCCGTCCGCCGTGACCGCGTGGGCGGCGTCGTCCAGCCTGAGCCCGCCCGCGGCGTACAACGCTGGATTCTTCTTCGGCGCGCTCCTGCGCAATCTCGCCCGCACCCGCGCCGCCAGCTCCGCCATGCCGAAGGGCTTCGAGATATAGTCGTCCGCGCCCAGGTCGAGCCCGCGCACGGTGTCCGCCTCGGCGTCCCTGGCCGTGACCATCACGATGGGCAGATCCGCCGTGCGGCGATCCTCCCGCAGGCGGCGCAGGATCGTCATGCCATCCTCGCCGGGCAGCATGATGTCCAAGAGCACCAGCTCGGGCAGCTCCTTCTCCACGGCCTCGTAGAAGCTCTGCGCCTCGGCGAAGCCCCGCGCGGGCATGCCCATTTGCGTGAGCGTGTAGACTACCAGCTCGCGGATGTTCGTGTCGTCCTCCACATAATAGATCATACCGGATACGCTCCCTTGTGCCGCCCCGTGATGGCGTATTCCACCCACTCGGCGATGTTCTGGGCGTGATCGCCGATGCGCTCAAAGTACTTGGCGATCATCATCAGGTCGATGGCTCGCTCGCCGCAGTCCGCGTCGGCGCGAATGGCGGCGATCAGGTCGCTGCGCACGTCGCCGAACAGAGCGTCGATCTCGTCGTCCATCTCGATCACCCGCCGCGCCAGCTCCAAGTCCCGGCGCACGTAGGCGTCCAGGCTGCGCGACACCATGCGCGTGGCGGCGTTGGCCATGTTGATCAGGTGCGCCATCTCCTTCATCGCGGGCGCGCCCGCCAGGTAGATCACCAGCCCCGCGATGTCCGCCGCCTGGTCGCCGATGCGCTCCATGTCGGTGATCATCTTGAGCGCCGCCGAGATCTGCCGCAGATCCCGCGCCACCGGCTGCTGTTGGAGCAGCAGCTTCAGGCACAGCGCCTCGATGTCGCGCTCCTTGCGGTCGACCTCCCGGTCGAACTCGATGGCCGCGTTTGCCGCGTCCACGTCGCGCTCGGTGAGGGCGCGCGTGGCGCTACCGATGGACTGCTCGATCAGCGCGCCCATCTCCAACAACTCCCGGTTGAGCAGCTGCAGCTGCCCGTCCAATGCGCTTCGCATCTCAGCCAAACCTTCCTGTAATGTAATCTTCAGTGCGCTTGTCCCGCGGCAGGGAGAACAGCTTCTGCGTGTCGCCGAACTCCACCAGCTCGCCCAGCAGGAAGAAGGCCGTCCTGTCGGAAATGCGCGCCGCCTGCTGCATGTTGTGCGTTACAATGACGATGGTATAGTCGCGCTTGAGCGCCAGCGCCAGCTCCTCGATCTTCGCCGTGGAGATGGGATCGAGCGCGCTGGTGGGCTCGTCCATCAGCAGCACCTCCGGCTCCACGGCCAATGCCCTTGCGATGCAGAGCCGCTGCTGCTGGCCGCCGGACAGCCCCAGCGCGTTTCGATTCAGCCGGTCCTTCAGCTCATCCCATATGGCCGCGCTGCGCAGCGAGCGCTCCACGATGTCCGTGAGCTTCGCCCGTCCCCGTACGCCGTGGGTGCGCGGGCCGTAGGCCACGTTGTCGTACACGCTCATGGGGAAGGGGTTCGGCTTCTGAAACACCATGCCCACGCGCTTGCGCAGCAGGTTTACGTCCATCTTCCCGTATATATCTTCGCCGTCGAGCCGCACTTCTCCTGTTATTTTGCAGCCCTCCACCAGATCATTCATGCGATTGAGCGTCCGCAGCAGCGTGGACTTGCCGCAGCCGGACGGCCCGATGAGCGCGGTGATCTGGCGCTCAGGAATTTCCAGCGACACATCCTTCAGCGCGTGGAAGTCGCCGTAGTGGAGGTTCAAATTGCGGATGTCAAACTTTGCCATTTGCGCAACCTCCGATCTTCGCGGCGATCCGAGCCGAGAGCAGATGGACCGCCGCCACGAGCACCAGCAGCACCACCGCCGTGGCGTAGCTCTGGTCGATGTAGAGCCCCTCGCTGGCGATGGCGTACATGTGCACCGAGAGCGTGCGCGTGGAGGAGAACAGGCTGCTCGCCACCTTCGGCACCGTGCCCGCGGTGTAGATCAGCGCCGCGCTCTCGCCCACGATGCGGCCGATGGCCAGCATCACGCCGGAGAGCACGCCCGGCGCGGCCGAAGGCAACACCACGCGCAGGGTGGTGCGCAGCCGCCCAGCGCCCAGACCGAAGCTGCCCTCGCGGTAGGAATCCGGCACGGCGAGAAGCGCCTCCTCGGTGGTGCGCAGGATCAGCGGCAGCACCATGATCGAAAGCGTCAGTGCGCCTGAGAGCAGCGACAGCCCCATGCCCAGCGCCACCACGAAGCACAATGATCCGAACAGGCCGTAGAGGATCGACGGTATGCCCGACAGCGTCTCCGCCGCGACCCGCACCAGCCCGACCAGCCTGTTCCCGCGCCGGGCGTACTCGGTGAGGTAAATGGCCGCACCCACGCCCAGCGGCGCGGCGATCAGCAGCGACAGCGCCGTCATCAGCAGCGTGTTCACCAGCGCGGGCATCAGCGACACGTTCTCCGTGTTGTACTCCCAGGCGAACAGGTCGAGCGACAGGTTCGGTACGCCCTTCACCAGTATATGGCCCACGAGCACGGCCAGCACCAGCGCGGTGAACCCCGCGCCCAGCCGCACCGCCCAGCGCAGAGCCAAGCTCCACAGCGCTTGCGTGCTTGCAGATTTCCGCGCGCCGCGGGCCTTTCTTCGCGCGAGCGGAGCGTCCAATGCGATGTTCCGATTCACAGCCTGGCCCTCCTCTTTACGATTGAAAACGCCAAATTGATAACCAGCGCGAACGCGAACAGCACCACGGCCGTGGCGATCAGCGCCTCGCGGTGGAGGTCGGCGGCGTAGCCCATCTCCAGGGCGATGTTGCTGGTCATCGTGC
>CANQGC010000177.1 GCA_947600345.1 uncultured Clostridia bacterium | reverse complement strand
TGCACCATCTCTATTCCTCCCTTTCCACCATCTGGTAGAGGATCGAATTCACGATCGCCGCGGCCACGTTGCTGCCGCCCTTGCGGCCCCGGGCCACGATGTAGGGTACATCCAGCTCCATCAGCTTCTCCTTGGCCTCCACCACGTTGACGAAGCCCACCGGCACGCCGATCACCAGCTTCGGCGCCAGCGCCCCCGAACGGACCAGGTCGCAGATGGCGAGCAGCGCGGTGGGCGCGTTGCCGATGGCGAATATGCAGGGGCCCAGCGCGCCCGCCGCCTTCTCCATGGAGACCTGGGAGCGGGTCACGCCCCGGCGCTTCGCCTCCCAGGCCACGTCCGGATCGGCGATGAAGCAGTGCACCTCCCCGCCGAAGCGGGCGAGCGCCCGCTTGTTGATGCCCGAGAGCGCCATCGTGGTGTCGGTCACGATGTGCGCGCCGGAGCGGATGGCCTCCGTCGCCGCCCGCACCGCGTGGGGCGAGAAGGCTAGGTTGTCCGCGTAGTCGAAGTCCGCCGTGGTGTGGATCACCCGGCGAATCAGCAAATCGTACTCGGGGTCGAGCTTGCGATCCCCCAGCTCTTCGGCGATGATCTCAAAGCTCCGCCGCTCGATGTCCATCGGCTTCAATTGATTCCCTCCTCTCCGCGCGAACGAAGCGCCGCGCCGGAATTGGTGCAATGGCAGCAGGTCAAGCGCCCGCGCATGTGGCTTGGGCAGCGGAGGCGATGAGGCTTTCCGCTCAACGCAATCCGGGCAATAAAGTGCCTCGTCTCAATCCACTCGCCCCGGGCGGAATGAGACCTGCCCGGGCGTCATAGCTCCGAAGACGCGCTCGCCATTTCAATCCACTCGCTCCCCTCCCCTCGAAAGGGAACGAGACCCTGTACGTTGGTAGAAACTACAACCAATTTCAATCCTCACGTCCCAGGCGAGGCGAGACGCCGGGATGTAGCAGCGGGCGTTTACGCAGGCCATGTTTCAATCCACTCGCCCAGGTGGAACGAGACAATCCGTCAAGGGTCCGCGCGGTCACACGCTTCCCTCCGCATCCTCCTCTCGACGCAGGCGGCCACGAAGCGCCGCGCGGCGTTTGGATTGCTGTAGAAGTACAGGTGCGGATAGCCCGCATACATTGTAGCACTCGCGCAGCCGCAGCGCCAGCTTCGCCCGCCGGGCTTGGTGGCGGTCAGCGCGCCGCCGGGGTCGTCCGCGTCCCAGTAGTGGAACTCGTGGGCGCGAATCTCCTCCCCGGCGCGCAGCAGCAGGCCGTCGGATTCCGCGCGCAGGGTGACGTAGCCGAAGCGGGAGAGCCTGCCGGTGTTCTCGCACGCGGTCGGGAAGACGCCGGCCATCGGATGTTCGCCGATGCGCTCGCACAGCAGCATGAAGCCGCCGCACTCGGCCACGGTGGGCAGCCCGCTTCGCACGGCACGGGCGATGGAATCCAGCATGGCACGGTTCTCGCTCAACTCCCGCGCGTGCAGCTCCGGGTAGCCGCCGCCGATGTAGAGGCCGTCGCAGTTGGGAAGCGCCACGTCGCGCAGCGGGCTGAATTCCACGAGCTCCGCGCCCAGGGCCTTGAGCAGCTCCAGGTTGTCCCGGTAGTAGAAGCAGAAGGCCCGGTCCCGCGCCACGGCGATCCGCGCGCGGCCCACGGGCTCGATCCGCTCCCGCTTCGCCGCCAGCGGCGGCGCTGCGCGCATGAGCTCGATCAGGCCGTCTAGGTCGAGGCTCCGCTCCGCCTGGGCCGCCAGGGCGTTCAGCTTCCCCCGCAGGCCGTCCACCTCCTGCGCGGTGACCAGGCCCAGGTGCCGGCTCTCCAGCGCGCAGTCGGGCAGCGGCGGCAGGTAGCCGTAGACCCGGACGCTGCACTCCGACTCGACGACCGCCCTGAGCTTCGGGTAGCTCATGGGCGAGGCGTTGTTGAGGATCACGCCGCGGATGGTGTTCGGGCAGAGCTCCAGGAAGCCCCGCACCACTGCCGCCAGCGACAGCGCCATGCCCCGGGCGTTGACCACCAGCGCGACGGGCGCGTCCAGCGCCCGGGCGACGTGGGCGGAGGAAGCATCGTCGGTGTCCATCGCCAGGCCGTCGTAGAGGCCCATCACGCCCTCGATGACGTTGAGCTCCGCCGCGTGGGCCAGGAAGCGCCGGCGCAGGCCCGGCTCGTCCAGGAAGAACAGGTCGAGGTTCGCGCAGGGCGTGCCGATGACCTCCGCGTGGAACATCGGGTCGATGTAGTCCGGCCCGCACTTGAACGAGGCCAGGTCGCACCCCCGGTTCTTCAATGCCTGCAAAATCGCGCAGGTCACCGTGGTCTTGCCGCACCCGCTGCCGGTGCCCGCGATCAGGAGCCGCGCCGCCGCCTTACGCATCCTTCCACCTCCCACCCAAGGGGCTCTGCCCCTTGGGAATCCTCGCCAAGGAACCTGAGGTTCCTTGGATTCTCCCTGCTGCTGCCGCCTGCTATACCTGCCTACTTCCAATTTCCGAGCTTCGCCTCGCCGCCGCGCAATATTGCGTACAGTGCGTCCATGTCCAGGTTGCGCCGCACGATGTCCGCCAGGCGGTCGAACTCCCGCTCGCGGTATTCGGCCATCGTGAGCGGCGCGGCCTCGGTCTCGTCCAGGCCCCGCTCCCGGCGCACGCGGTTGACGATGGCGTGCCAGAGCGCGCCGCTGTCGAACAGGCCGTGCAGGTAGCTGCCGAACACGTTGCCCGCCGCGTTCGCCACGCCGTCGGGCTCCGCGCTGCCGTTCAGGTAGAGGAAGGGCGCGCAGCCGGGGCCGAAGGCGTTGGTTCCGCTGTGGATCTCGTAGCCGTCGAGCTGCAGGCCATTCAATTCTTTGAGCCACCCCGTCTCGCTTCGAATCTCGCCCTTCGACTGCACCGTGCGCTTCTCGGCGTGGAAGGTCACGTCGAAGTCCAGCAGCCCCAGCCCGGCGATCTCCGGGATGCGGGACTCGCTGTGCTCCGGGTCCATCAGGCGGTTGCCCAGCATCTGATAGCCGCCGCAGACGCCGATGACCGTCGCGCCCCGCCGCGCCGCGCGCACGATCTCGTCCGCCAGGCCGCGCCGCTTGAGCCAGTTCAAATCCTCGATGGTGTTCTTCGTGCCGGGCAGGATCACGATGTCGGCGTTCCTCAGCTCCGAGGCCCGCTGGACGTAATTCGCGCTCACGCCCGGCTCCGCGCCCAGCAGGTTGAAGTCCGTGAAGTTCGATATGTGCGGGAGCCGCACGATGGCCGCGCGCACCTCGCCGCCCGCGCTCCGGCGCTCGAAGCGCTCGGTGACGCTGTCCTCGTCCTCGATGTCCACGTCCATCCAGGGGATGACGCCGATCACCGGGATGTGGAGCAGGTCTTCGAGCATGTCGAGCCCCGGCTCGAGGATCTTCACGTCGCCCCGGAACTTGTTGATGACGATACCCCTGATGCGCGCCTGCTCGTCCTCGGGCAGGAGCTTGACCGTGCCGTAGAGCGCCGCGAACACGCCGCCGGGGTTGATGTCGCCGATCAGGATCACCGGCGCGTCGGCGGCCTTCGCCATCGCCATGTTCACGATGCCGCCGGCGCGCAGGTTGATCTCGGCGGGGCTGCCCGCGCCCTCGATGACCACGGCGTCGACGCTCGCTTCCAGTTCCTCATAGGCGGCCTTCACCGCCTCGCGCAGCTTCGGCTTGTAGGCTTCATATTCCACGGCGGACATGTTGCCGATGGGCCGGCCGTTGACCACCACCTGGCTGCGCCGGTCAGAGGTGGGCTTGAGCAGCACGGGGTTCATCTTCACCGACGGCTCGATGCCCGCCGCCTCGGCCTGGGTGACCTGCGCCCGGCCCATCTCCAGGCCCTCGGAGGTGGCGTAGGAGTTGAGCGCCATGTTCTGCGCCTTGAAGGGCGCGACCCGCAGCCCGTCCTGCCGCAAGATCCGCAGCACCGCCGCGCAAAGCAGCGACTTCCCCACCGACGACCCCGTCCCCTGAAACATCAGCGACTTCCCGCGCATTCCAATGCCCCCTTCAGCTCCGCCAGCAGCCGCGCGTTCGCGGCCTCGCCCTTCACCGCCAGCCGCAGGTGGCGGCCGTCGTCGATCCCCCGGAAGTCCATGCACTGCCGGACCAGTATGCCCCGCTCCCGCAACCGCTCGGCCAGCGGTTCGACCTCCCGGCCGAAGTCCGCCAGCAGGAAGCAAGCCTCGGAGGGATAGACGTACGCGCCCAGCGACCCCAGGCCCCGGCGCAATTGCTCCCTCCGTTCGGCGTTGACCGCCGCCTCCGCGCGCAGCTCCGCCGCGTGCTTCGGCAGCTCTCGAATCACCGAGGCGGCGAAGCAGCTGAGCTCCCAGCTGAGCTGAAACTTCGCCAGCTCCCCCACCACCTCCGGCGTCGCGCAGAGATAGCCCGCGCGAACGCCCGGGATGCCCAGCGACTTGGTGAGCGAGCCCAGGATCGCCAGGCGGGGATGCGCCGCGAGCAATCCGGCGCTCGTGCGCTCCGGGCAGCAGTGGACGAACGCCTCGTCCAACACCAGCCAGCCGTTTGCCGCCTCGACCTGCCGAAGCAGCGCCTCGACCTCCTCCCGCGCAAACGCCATTCCCACCGGGTTCAGCGGATTGCACAGCCACACCGCCGCGCCGGGGATTATGTTCCCGGCCAACACCTCCGACGGCGCGCGCAGCTCATGCCCGCCCGCCAGCAAACTAAGCTCCCGCACCGGCACGCCCGCCTGCCCCGCGATCTCGGCGTACTCGCCGAAGCAGGGCCCGAATACAAGCATCTCCGGCGCGAGCCGCGCCGCCAGCGCGATGGCCGATATTCCGCCCGCCGCGGGCAGCACCCGGTCCGGGGGCAGGCCCAGATACTCCCCCAGCGCCCGCCGCGCCCGCTCCATGCGCAAATCGGGATAGTAGCAAACCTCGTCCATCCCCGCCGCCAGCGCGCGCTTCACCCACTCGGGCGCGCCGCCGGGGCGGATGTTCGCCGAGAAGTCCAGCCAGTCGCCGGGAGCCCGCTCCCGCCAGACGTCGCCGCCGTGCATCATTCCTCCCCCTCCATGCAGCATCCCAGCAGCTCGCCCCGCCCGTCGCAGAAGGCCACGCCGATGCCGATCTCGCCGCGCACCCGCAGCTCGCAGTAGTGCCTCGCCGCCCGGGCCAGGTTCCTCCACACGCCGTCGTATCCCTCGCGGCGGATGGCCTCCATCGCGGCATCGGTGGTGGCGCTGTCCATCACCGCACGGATCAGCTCCACCGGCGCGCCCATCAGCGCCAGCTGGGCGGCGATGGCCTCCCGCCGGGCGTCGGCGGTGTGGCTGTGGGTCTGCATCACACCCGCCGCCACCTTCGCGAGCTTCCCCGGATGGCCGCCGATGATGAGGTGCTCCACGCCCAACTCCAGCGCCGAATCCAGCATGAAGCCCAGCTCGTTGCTCACCTGCACCACGCGCCTGCCCGGAAACAGCGCCTTCATCGCCGCTTCGCCCTGGTTGCCGAAGGTGAACAATAGCGACCTCTCCCCCTGCGCCGTCCGCATCCGCAGCTCCTCGTAGAGCGAATCCCGCAGCGCCTCCTCGCTCATGGGCCGCACGATGCCGCTGGTGCCCAGTATCGATAGCCCGCCCGCGATGCCCAGCCGGGGATTGAAGGTCCTCTTCGCCAGCTCCGCGCCACCGGGGATGGACACCGTCACCCGCGCCGCGCGGCCCCCGAAGACGGAGCGCACGGCATCCTCGATCATCCCCCTCGGCACGGGATTGATCGCGGGCTCGCCCACGGCGCACTTCAGGCCCGGCTCGGTGATCGTGCCCACGCCCTCGCCCGCGCGGAAGGCGATCTCGCCGTCGCCGTCCAGCAGCTCGACCCGCGCCCGTATCTCCATGCCGTTGGTCACGTCCGGATCGTCGCCGGAATCCTTGACCACGCCGCAGGAGCCGTCCGGGTAGGAGAGGATCTCCGGGGCATACCTCCTGCCCTCGGGCACGGCGATCTCCACCTGGCCGGGGCAGCGCCCGTCTCGCAGCCATAGGCTGCAGGCCAGCGCGGCCGCCGCCGCGCAGCTCCCAGTCGTAAATCCCTCGCGAAGCCTCCTCATAGCAACACCCCGCCCTCCTCCGGCAATGCGAACCACCCCCCGCCCCCAACGCGGCAGCAGAAGGGAGAATCCAAGGAACCTCAGGTTCCTTGGTAGGAATTCTTAAGGGGCAAAGCCCCTTAAGCAGGTCCGGGCGGAGCCCGAATGGGGTCTGGGCGGAGCCC
>CANQGC010000176.1 GCA_947600345.1 uncultured Clostridia bacterium | reverse complement strand
TCAAGCGTCCCCCGTTTCCCCCTTGGATTCCCTCCTCCCTCTCCTGACCAGGGCTGCGGCCCTGGACCCGGGGTTGGCCTGGGTTCCTCTTGCGAAACGTTCGGTTATCGGGCCGACAATACCGGCCCTCTGTAGACTTTGGTTTTTGGGAGTTAGTTTTTGGGGGATGGGGCGCTTCGCGCCCTTTTGATAGATAAAGGAGGATTTGTTTATGAAGTTGTGGGCGGGGCGCCTGCAGGGGCAGGTGGATGAGAAGCTCAATCAGCTGAATGCTTCCATTGGGTTTGATTCGAGGATGTATAAGCAGGATATCACCGGATCCATGGCGCATGCGCGGATGCTGGGGAAGCAGGGGATCATTCCGAAGGAGGATTCGGAGAAGATCGTCGCGGAGTTGGGGAGGATGCTTGAGGAGATCGAGGCGGGGACGCTCGAGATCGACATGAGCAGCGAGGATATCCACACCTTCGTCGAAGGCGAGCTCACCCGGCGCATCGGCGACGCGGGCAAGAGATTGCACACCGCGCGCAGCCGCAACGATCAGGTGGCGCTGGACATCCGACTGTACCTGTCGGACGAGATCGACCGGACGGTCGAACTGGCCAAGGAGCTCGTGCGGGCGCTGTGCGAGGTGGCGGGCCAGCACCTGGAGAGCGTCATGCCCGGCTACACCCACCTCCAGCGGGCGCAGCCGGTCACCATGGCACACTACCTGATGGCCTACGCACAGATGCTGCTGCGCGACATCGACCGGCTGGGCGACTGCAAGAAGCGCACGCGCGTCTCCCCGCTGGGCTCCGGCGCGCTGGCGGGCACCACCTATCCCCTCGACCGCGCGTTCGTGGCCGAGCAGCTCGGCCTCAACGGCATCACCGCCAACTCGATGGACGGCGTGTCCGACCGCGACTTCGTGCTGGAGCTGCTCAGCGACCTCTCCATCCTCATGGTGCACCTCTCCCGCTTCAGCGAGGAGGTCTGCCTGTGGTGCAGCTGGGAGTTCAAGTACGTCACGCTGTCCGACTCCTTCTCCACCGGCTCGTCCATCATGCCCCAGAAGAAGAACCCGGACATCACCGAGCTGGTGCGCGGCAAGGCCGGCCGCGTCTTCGGCGACCTGACGACGCTGCTGACGGCGATGAAGGCGCTGCCGCTGGCCTACAATAAGGACATGCAGGAGGATAAGGAGGCGGTGTTCGACGCGCTGGACACCGCGCAGCTCTGCCTGGAGGTGCTCGCGCCGATGCTGCGCACGGCGACGTTCCACCCGGAGAACATGAAGAAGGCGGCGCTGACGGGCTTCATCAACGCGACGGACTGCGCGGACTACCTGACCAAGCGGGGCACGCCGTTCCGGGACGCCTACTCGATCACCGGGCGTCTGGTGAACCGCTGCATCGAGCTGGGCACGACGCTGGACGCGCTGCCGCTGGAGGAGTATCAGAAGCTCTCGCCGACGTTCGAGGAGGACGTGTACGCGGCCATCGACCTGCTAACCTGCGTGTCCCAGAGGAATATCCCGGGCGGCCCGGCGCCGGAGGCAGTCAAAAAGCAGATCGCTGAAGCGCTGGCAAAGCTGTAAGCGAAAGAGCCCGCGCAAAGCCCCAGGCAACAATCGAAACGCAAGGCAGGACTTGGGCCCCATCTACGGGGCCCAAGTCCGTCAAAATCACGCGACAGCAGAAGGGAGAATCCAAGGAACCTCAGGTTCCTTGGCAGGAATTCTTAAGGGACAGCGTCCCTTAAGGCAACACCGCACAGAACGGCGGCGCGTCAGGCGATGCCTTTTCCGCCATCTGCTGCTTGCAAATTCTTTGACTTACCTCCAGTAAGCCTGCAGAATTTGCAATTGCATCTGACGAAAAATTCATTCGCCTGCCGACCACCTTATCTGTGCGGTGTTGCCTTAAGCAGGTCCGGGCAGCGCCCGACGGGTCTGGGCGGAGCCCAGCGTCACCCCAGCGGCCCGCGGTATCCAAACCAACCCCGGCAATCCGCACCAACGCCCCACCGTAACCATACCGCGGGCCGCCGCGGCGCGGGGTAGGTTTGGGCGGCAAAAGCCGCCCAAACCAGACAGCCGCCACTAACTCGCGCGCCCGCAGGCGCGCAACCCCCACGCCCACGCTTCCTCCCCCACCAGAAAGGAGCCCTCACTTGCCTCAAGAAATCAAACTAACCCCCATCGCCCACATCCGCAGCGACTTTTCCGGCAAGTTCGGCGTGCCCCGCCAGAGCGGCCTTGTGGAGGCGCTGGAATCCCGCGTGGTATTCGAGCCGGAGTTCCGGGACGCCAACGCCCTGCGGGGCATCGAGCAATTCTCCCACCTCTGGCTGATCTGGCACTTCTCGGAGAGCGCGGAGGCGGGCTGGTCGCCCACGGTGCGGCCGCCGAAGCTGGGCGGCAACGCGCGGCTGGGCGTGTTCGCCACGCGCTCGCCGTTCCGGCCGAACCCCATCGGCCTGTCCTGCGTGCGGCTGATCGGCGTGGAGCGGGACCCACAGCTCGGGCCGGTGCTGCGCGTAGCCGGGGCCGACATGGTGGACGGCACGCCCATCCTGGACGTCAAGCCCTACGTGCCCTACGCCGACGCCCGGCCCGACGCCAGCCCCGGCTACACGGCGCGGACCCGGCAGCTCTCGCTGCGCGTGGAGTTCCCGGAGGAGCTGCTGGCCTGCGTGCCGGAGTCGAAGCGCGCCGCGCTGACCGGGGCGCTGGCGCAGGACCCGCGGCCGGGGTATCAGGACGATCCCGGGCGGGTGTACGGACTGGCATTTGCGGGGCTGGAGGTGCGGTTTCGGGTCGAGGGGGAGGTGCTGAAGGTTTTGGAGGTGAGGGGGACGTAATGGATTGCCGGAGGGGAAAAGGTCCCTGGCGGACGGGGATGGTCTGCCGGGGGCTTTTTGTTTTGGGGAGGGATGCGTGCGTGGGTTGGTTCCTCGCCAGGTTTCTGGTGGGTGGGCGATTCGTTTTGGAGAGTTAGTGCGGCTGCCTTGAATCGGGAAGCCGGATGGCTTCCCGATTCAACTCTGCGCCGTGGCGGCCCGCGGTATGGAGGCGATGATGCGTTGGTTCGCATTGGCCGGCTTTGATTGGATACCGCGGGCCGCATGGGTGCGCTGCCTTTTGCCTTAAACCGCAGCCGCCTACTATCCGCAGCCTTAGGAGTTACGCTGGGCTCCGCCCAGACCTGCTCAAGGGACTCTGTCCCTTGAGAATTCCTGCCAAGGAACCTGAGGTTCCTTGGATTCTCCCTTCTGGGGCTACGCTGTTAATGGGGGCGGCAGGCGTCTACGAAGGCCTGGAACACCGCCATTGCTGCGGGGTCGCTCCGCCAGGCGAACTCCGGGTGCCACTGCACGGCCCAGGTGAAGCGGCTCTCCGGCCGCCAGACCGCTTCCACCAGCCCGTCCTCCGACCTTGCCATCTCCCTGAGCTCCGGCGCGAGCTTCCGCACCGCCTGGTGGTGGTAGCTATTCACCCTCCGCTCGCCCGCGCCCAGCAGCTCCGCCAGCGGCGTGTCCGGCAGGATCGTCACGCGATGCGCTGGGCGATCGTACGGCGGCCTCTGGTGATGCTCGGTCCCGCTCGGCCGCTGGCTCGGCAGGTCCTGCCACAGCGTGCCGCCCAGCGCCGCGTTCAGGAACTGTATGCCCCGGCAGATGCCCAGCACCGGCTTATCCGCCGCGATGGCCCGGGCGAGGATTCCCTGCTCCATCCGATCCCGCTCCGGCGCACACGCGCCGCACTCCGGCAACCGCTCCTCGCCGTAGAGCTCCGGGCAGACGTCGTGGCCGCCGGTCAGCAGTATGCCGTCGCACATGGCGCTGAGCTGGTCGAGCGCGCTTTCGCTGTCCTCCAGCGGGAGCATCACGGGCAGTCCGCCCGCGGCCGTGACGCCGTCCATATAGCCGGGCAGCATCCACAGGCTTTCCCTTTCCTCGTCCACCAATGGAATAATTCCGATCACAGGCTTCATTTTCGCCACCCCCAATGCAAATCAGTATATCACCCTACCATTCCCGTGTCAAATGAATTCTTGCAAGTCGAAACATTTATAACTGCAAGAAATCATTTAATTTTCGCCTTTTTCTGTTAATTTGCAGGAAAGTTGGCTTGAAAATGCAAATTTGACTTGACAGGGCCGCTGGGTTTCCGTATAATGGGTGCATGTTCCATTTCCGAACTGCATTTTTCCGAATTGAAGGAGGCAAATTCAAATGAAAAAGATTTTCGCTTTGCTGATCGCGGCCGCGCTGCTTTGCGCGGGCATGGCGCTGGCTGAGGACGTGGATTACGCCATCGGCACCGACACCGCCTTCCGTCCCTTCGAGTACACCGATGAGACCGGCACGCTGGTCGGCATCGACGTGGAGATCCTCGCCGCCATCGCCGAGGACCAGGGCTTCACCTACACCATCGAGCCCCTCGGCTGGGACGCCTCCATCGCCGCCTGCCAGGCCGGCCAGAAGGACGGCATGATCGCCGGCGCGTCCATCACCCAGGAGCGCAAGGACAGCGGCTGGATCTTCTCCGACGGCTACTTCACCGCGAACCAGTCCATGGCCGTTGCCGCCGGCAGCGACACCACCGGCTTTGACGCCCTGAGCGGCAAGTCCGTCGCCGTCAAGATCGGCACCCAGAGCAAGGACTACGCCGACAGCCTCGCCGAGCAGTACGGCTTCACCGTGACCACCTTCGAGAGCTCGCCGGACGTCTACCAGGCGGTCATCAGCGGCACCTGCGCGGCCTGCTTCGACGACACCCCGATCCTGGCCGACTACATCAAGTCCAACGGCGTGCCGCTGCAGATCGTGGATGGCACCGGCAACGAGGGCGCCGAGTACGGCATGGCCGTGTTCTCCGCCGACAAGCAGGACCTGATCGACAAGTTCAACGCCGGCCTGGCCAACATCAAGGCCAGCGGCAAGTACGACGAGATCATCGCCAAGTACATGGGCGAATAAGGCTCGGAAGACTCGCAAGGGAGCGAGGGAGGCGCGAACCGCCTCCCCCGCTTTGGAATTATTATGAGGAGCGGCATGTGCCGCGCCCAAACGCCAAACTGTGAAGGGAGACCGCTGTCTTGGTAAAGATCATCGACACTTACGGACTGCTGCTCGTGACCGCCATGGGCCAGACGCTGCTGCTGGCGCTGTACGGGCTGTTCTTCGCCTGCATCATCGGCATGATCATGGGCATCATGAGCGTCTTGAAGAACCGGGTTTGCCGGGCCATCGCCGCGGTGTTTGTAAACGTCATTCGCGGCGTGCCGATGATCGTGCTGGCCTACTTCGTATTCTTCGGCGTGCCCTACGCCATCAACACCATCCTGAAGTGGGGAAGCATCACGCTGTCGGCGCTGCAGGCGGGCACGATCTGCCTGGCGCTGAACTGCGGGGCCTACATGGCGGAGATCATCCGCGCGGGCATCGAGTCGGTGGACGTGGGCCAGATGGAGGCTGCGCGCTCCCAGGGCCTGCCCTACTGGCGCTCGATGCAGCGCGTGGTGCTGCCGCAGGCCATACGGACGATGATCCCCAGCATCATCAACCAATTCATCATCACTCTGAAGGACACGTCGATCCTGTCGATCATCGGCTTTCCGGAGCTGGTGAACACCGCGAAGAATGTCGTCGCCGCGACGTTCATGTCGTTCCAGACCTGGGCGATCGTCGGCGTGATGTACCTGATCGTCATACTGCTGCTGCAGCAGGCCGCCAAGGCGTTGGAAAGGAGACTGAAAAATGGAGCGTAACCACACCATGATCGAGGTCACCCATCTGCAAAAGAACTACGACCGCCTGGAGGTGCTGCACGACGTATCGCTGGACGTCTGCGAGGGCGAGGTCGTGGTCATCATCGGTCCGTCCGGGAGCGGGAAGTCCACGTTCCTGCGCTGCCTGAACCAGCTGGAGGAGAGCAACGGCGGCGAGATCGTGATCGACGGCACGGACATCACGGACAAGCACGTGAACATCAACAAGCTGCGCGAGCGCGTGGGCATGGTGTTCCAGCACTTCAACCTGTACAACAACATGAACGTGCTGAAGAATCTGACGCTGGCGCCGGTGGATCTGAAGAAGTGCGACAGGGAGACGGCAAAGGTCGAGGCGCTGGCGATGCTGGAGCGCGTGGGGCTGAGCGACAAGGCGGAGGTCTATCCCCGGCAGCTGTCGGGCGGCCAGAAGCAGCGCGTGGCCATTGCCCGGGCGCTGTGCATGAAGCCGGACATCATGCTCTTCGACGAGCCCACTTCGGCCCTCGACCCGG
>CANQGC010000175.1 GCA_947600345.1 uncultured Clostridia bacterium | reverse complement strand
TTGGCCTGGGTTCCTCTTGCGGAACGTTCGGTTATCGGGCCGACAATACCGGCCCTCTGTAGCCTTTGGTTTTTGGGGCTACGAGGTTACTTTACAATCCCTTTTTGGTTGCCAATGCCTGGGCCAATGCCAACAGCTCGCTTGCACTTGGTCGGCAGTCCGTTTTTAATAATCCCATACCGAGAAGTTCATCAACTGAGCAGTCCAGGGCGAGCGAGAGTTCACAGAGCGTCTCGACGCTCATTTTGCGAGTTCCCCTTTCGATGTGCCCCATGAAGGACGCAGAGATATTGGCGCGCTCCGCAAGCTGCTCCTGCGTTAGGTGGCATTTCTTCCGTTGCTTTTGAATGCGCTTTCCGATCATTTTGTAGTTTAATTTCATCAATGCTCTCCCCATTCGATTACGGTGAATATATCATATTATACATATCAATTCTACCATAATATGGTATTAAGTTCAAGCCAAACCGAGCGCATAATATTTGTATGGAGGGCGAAAGGATTGGCTAAAATCGCTTATAACCGCAAAGAAATCGGGAATAAACTTCGGACGCGTCGCACAGCGCTGGGCCTTACGCAGGAGCAGGTTGCCGAGATGATCGACAAGAGCCTTACGTTCTATACGCGAATCGAGCTCGGAACAGCGGGGATGTCCGTCGATACGCTTCTGGCCATCAGCGTTGCGCTAAAGACGCGCCCAGACGATATTTTGCTGAAGCCCAAATCGGAAGAATCCGTTCTGAATCAACACTGGATTGCTGAAGCGATTTCAAATTGTTCTGCGGAAAAGCAGAGAGTTGCAATCAATATACTGAAGGCTTACCTCGGCGAGAGTGAAAGGTGAGGCCGGAGAGATGATTCGTTATGCGCCGCTGTGGAGGACGATGGCCGAGCGGAAGATGACGACGTACACGTTGCGCGTCAAGTACGAGATGAGCCACGCGACTGTGCAGCGATTGCAGGCGGATATGCCCGTATCGACGCACACATTGAATAAGCTCTGCGCCATATTGAACTGCAAGCTGGAGGATGTCGCGGAGTATATACCGGACGAAGAGGAATAAAAACCGGGAAGAGCGCTGCGCTCTTCCCGGTTTTGCTTGAAGGGATACTTCCTCGCTTTACTTCAGTATGGATTTCAGTACCTCCATCAATTTGTCAAGATCAATCGGCTTCGCCACGTGCGCATTCATGCCCGCATCCATTGCCTTCTGGCGGTCCTCGTCGAAGGCGTTGGCGGTCATGGCTACGATGGGGATGTTGGCCAGCGCGGGGTCGTCCAGGGCGCGGATGGCCTTGGCGGCGTCGTAGCCGTTCATGACCGGCATCTGGATGTCCATCAGGATCAGCGCGTAGTGGCCGGGCTCGGATTTCTTGACGATGTCCACCGCTACGGTACCGTCCTCGGCGGTGTCTACCTGGAAGCCGCTCTCCTCCAGAAGCTCCTGGGCGATCTCGCGGTTCAATTCGTTGTCCTCCACCAGCAGCAGGCGCTCGCCCTGGAAGCTCTGCTCCATCTCTGGCACGCGGGGGGTGCTCCGCCCGGGCAGCTCGCCGCCGCTGGCCGCGGCGGCCAGTATCTCGCGCAGCTCGGACAGGAAGATGGGCTTCGAGCAGAAGGCCGTGACGCCGGCCTCCCGGGCCTCGTCCTCGATGGCGGTCCAGTCGTAGGCGGTGACGATGATGATGGGCGTGTCCTGGCCCACGATGGCGCGGATCTGCCGCACCACCTCCAGCCCGCCCAGGTCGGGCAGCAGCCAGTCGATGATGTAGGCACGGTAGGCGTCGCCCATCTCCACGGCCTGCTGGGCGCGCAGCACGGCCTCCTTGCCGTGCATCGTCCACTCGGGCCGCATGCCGATCTGCTTGAGCATCTTAGTCACGCTGTCGCAGGTGGTGAAGCTGTCGTCCACCACCAGCGCCCGCAGGCCCTCCAGCTCGCGCACGACCTCCACCTGCTTCGGGTTGGACTGCAGGCGGAAGTCCAGGTTGATGATGAACTCCGTGCCCTTGCCGGGCTCGGTGATCACCTGGATGGTGCCGCCCATGGTGTCCACGATGTTCTTGGTGATGGCCATGCCCAGGCCCGTGCCCTGGATGCCGCTGACGGTGGAGTTGCGCTCGCGCTCGAAGGGCTCGAATATGTGCTCGGCGAACTCCGGGCTCATGCCGATGCCGGTGTCCTTCACGCGAATCTCATACCGGCCGTAGCCCTTGGGCGCGTTGGGCTTCTGCGCCACGGTCAGCGCCACGGTGCCGCCGGAGGGCGTGAACTTGATGGCGTTGGAGAGCAGATTGAGCAGCACCTGGTTCACGTGCAGCTTGTCGCAGTAGATGTCCTCGTCGATCACGTCCACCGTGTCCATGAAGAAGTTCAGCTGCTTGGAGTGCATCTGGGTCTGGATGATGTTGCGCATGTCGCGGAAGATGTCCGAGATCGAGCACTCCTTCTCCTCGATGTTGAGCTTGCCGGACTCGATGCGGCTCATGTCCAGTATGTCGTTGATCAGGCTGAGCAGGTGGTTGCTGGAGGACAGGATCTTGCGCAGGTACTCCTGCACGCGCTCCCGGTTGTCCAGGTTCGTCTGTGCCAGCGTGGTGAAGCCGATGATGGCGTTCATGGGCGTGCGGATGTCGTGGCTCATGTTGCTGAGGAAGGTGCTCTTGGCCCGGTCGGCGGCCTCGGCCTTGTGCAGCTTCTCGGTGAGCACCGCCTGCTCCACGGTGCGCTCCAGTATGCGCTTGGCGTTGCGGCTGACCCAGATGTAGTACGACAGCACCGCCAGCGCCAGCACCGCGCCCATCACGATCCAGATCTGGCGCACCACGAACACGCTGGAGAAGGCCTCCTTCTCCGGCACGTCCACGGCGATGGCCCACTCGTTGATGCCCGCCGGGGCGTAGTACAGGTACATCCAGCCGTCGGTGTTCTTGGTGCGGTAGATCACGTAGCCGGTCTCCAGGTGCACCATCGCGTCGGTGTACTCCTCCCAGTTGGCCATGCCCTTGGTCTCGCGGGTAGGATCGTTCGCGGTGGTAAAATCGCTGAGGTTGCCCAGCTTCGTGTGGGTGGGGAAGGTGTCGAGTATGAGATCGCCGCTGCGGCTGTCGATGATGTAGACGGAGGCCGAGGCGTTGTAGATGTTGTCGATGTTCAGGCTGTCGGGCAGATCCTCCAGCCGGGTGATGCCGTAGAGCAGCGCGGCGGTCTCGCCGTCCTGCACGATGGGCACGAAGTGGCGCAACATCGGCGTATCGCCGTTGTCCACGCGGTCGGACACGTGCTCGCCCAGCGGAGCCTCCGCCTCGAAGGAGAGGCCGGCGACCTCCGTTGCGTCGACGATGCTGCCGTCGGGCGTGATCACCTGGTCGTTGGGCAGCAGCACGCGGATCTTCATCGTCTCCAGCAGTGGGTTGATGTTCTCCATGATGTCCATCGTAGCTTGCTGATCGAAGTTGTCCGCCTGGGAGATGATGTCCGCCGCGGCGTTGAGTATGCTGCTCTCGCGCTTGAACTTGGAGGTGACCTCCTCGATGACGGTTTGTACGCCCTCCTCCATGCGGCCGATGGCGCGCTTGTGCAGCGAGTCGTTGATCTTTGCGTAGCCGACGATCAGCAGCGCCGCGATGACGAGAATAAAGATGCCCGTGGCGGTCAGGCTTCGATCCACGTGCGCGCGCTTTACCTTGGGCTCGTGGTTTTTCATCCCTCGTACTCCTTTTCAAAATAAACAATGCGAAAGAAATCCGCCGCGCGCGGGATTCCCCGAACCGCAGCGCTTTCCGAATTCTCACCAAACTAATTTTAACATAAAGTTTGTAAATTGTCCAGATGATATTTGTGCGTTTTGATGTAGAATTCCACCAGACTTTTCACAAATTCCTTTGAAATGATGGACAAACTGTGGTATACTAAAATTAGTGTATGCTGTCCTGCTTTCAGTGGATGGAGCTCTCGCAATGAAATGGGGTTGACATATGAAGTTCAGGAAGCGATTCTGCGTCGCTCTGGTCCTGCTGATGCTCGCGGCGCTGTTCGCGCCCGCAGCGATGAGTTCCGCCGAGTCGGAGACCGTCGTGCGCGTCGGCTTCTTCGCCTTTTCGGGCTACCACGTGATCGACGAAGACGGGCGCCGCAGCGGCTACGGCTACGAATTCCTGCAGCGGCTCGCCACCCACTCGGACCTCACCTACGAGTACATCGGCTACGACGCCTCCTACGCCGACGCGCTGGACATGCTGCGCAACGGCGAGGTGGACCTGGTGACCTCCGTCTCCTACACGCCGGAGCGGGCGGAGGAGTTCCTCTTCTCCAAGCGGGACATCGGCACCAACTCCACCATCTTCACCGTGAAGGCCGGCAACCAGGCCGTGATCGAGGGCGACTACTCCACCTACGACGGCCTGCACATCGGCATGCTGGAGGGCAATTCCAAGAACGCCAACTTCGAGCGCTTCGCTTCGGAGCACCACTTCACCTATACATCCGAATACTTCGCGACCCAGGACGAGCTCACCGCCGCGCTCCAGAGCGGCCGGGTGGATGGCATCGTCACCGGCAGCCTGCGCGTGTCGGAGAACGAGTGGCTGATCGACTCCTTCGACGCCAGCCCCTTCTACGTCTGCGTGCGCAAGGACCGCGCGGATCTGATGAAGAAGATCGACGACGCCATCGACGCCATGGACATGCACGAGCCGGACTGGCGCAACGAGATGCACGAGACCTACTACGCCACGGACCAGGCCGGGCAGATCGTGCTCTCCGCCGAGGAGCGCGGCTTCCTGGACGAGCTGATCCAATCGGGCGAGAAGCTTCAGGTATTGATGAATCCCGCCCGCGCGCCCTACTCCTACTTCCGGGACGGCGTGGCCCGGGGCATACTGCCCGCCGCGTTCGAGCTGATGGCCCAGCGGCTGTCGCTGCCCTACGAGTACGTGCAGGTGGCCAACAAGGACGAGTACTTCGCGTTGCGCGCCGCGAGCGCGGCGGACATCGTGCTGGACTTCGCCAGCGACTACTACCTGGCGGAGGAGGAGGACTACAAGATCACCAACCCCTACTTCCACACGAACTTCACTCGCCTGACGCTGAGCAGCTTCTCCGGCGAGATCCGCAGCATATCCACCATCCGCAACCTGGACATACTGCACACCTTTGTGACTGACGCCTACGCCCCGGAGCAGATCGTCTACTGCGACACCGTGGACGACTGCGTGCGCGCCGTGCTGCGCGGCGACGTGGACGCCACCGTGCTGCACTCCTACATCGCCGAGCGCTACGTGCGCGACGATGAGCGCAACCGGCTGGTGGCGACGCTGCTGGGCGAGGATTCGATGGGCTACTCCATCGGCGTGCACGCGAAGGACAGCTACCTGCTGCTGTCGCTGCTGGACAAGGCCGTGAGCAGCCTGAGCGACGCCGAGATCTCCGCCATCGTGGCCCAGGAGGTGGAGGAGGGGCGCTCGGACGCGAACCAGAGCCTGATCGCGTTCCTCTATAACAATCCGGTCTACGCGCTGCTGGGCACGGCGCTGGTGCTGCTTCTGCTGTTCGCGCTGGCGATGCTGACCGTGCGCATCCGCAACCAGCGCCAGCTGCAGGAGAAGATCAACCGGGCCACCGCCGCCCTGGAGGCGCGCACCGAGGAGCTGAGCCGGGCCCTGTCCGCCGCGGACGCCGCCAACCGGGCCAAGACCACCTTCCTGAACAACATGAGCCACGACATCCGCACGCCGATGAACGCCATCATCGGCTTCACGGCGCTGGCGACCACCCACCTGGACAACCGGGAGCGCGCCCAGGACTACCTGGGCAAGATCGCCCAGGCGTCCAATCACCTGCTGAGCCTCATCAACGACGTGCTGGACATGAGCCGCATCGAATCCGGCAAGGTCACCATCGAGGAGCGGCCGGAGAACCTGGCGGACATACTGCAGAGCCTGCGCAACATCATCCAGTCGGACATCCACAGCAAGCGGCTGGAGCTGTTCATCGACACGGTGGACGTGACCGACGAGGAGGTTTTCTGCGACAAGCTGCGCCTGAACCAGATTCTGCTGAACCTGATCTCCAACGCCATCAAGTTTACGCCCGTGGGCGGCAAGGTTTCCGTCCAGGTGACGCAGAAGCCCTCCGATAATCCCGGCAGCGGCATATACGAGTTCCGCGTCAAGGATACCGGCATCGGCATGAGCCCGGAATTTGCCAGGACGGTGTTCGAGCCCTTCACCCGGGAGCGCAACTCCACCGTCAGCGGCATCCAGGGCACCGGCCTGGGCATGGCCATCACCAAGAACATCGTGGACATGATGAACGGC
>CANQGC010000174.1 GCA_947600345.1 uncultured Clostridia bacterium | reverse complement strand
GCGGCGGGAGGGCGTCTGCCAGGACTTCGCCCACGCGCTGATCACGCTGTGCCGCATGGAGGGCGTCGCCGCCCGCTACGTGGCCGGAATGGTGCTGGGCGAGGGCGAGACCCACGCCTGGGTGGAGATCCTCTCCGGCGGGCGCTGGCGCGCCCTGGACCCCACGCGCAACTGCGCCGCGGACGGGGGCTACATCCAGCTCTCCCGCGGCCGGGACTGCCGCGACTGCCTGGTGAACCGGGGCATCTACTTCAATCCCGCACTCGAGCGGCAAAGAATCCTTGTGAATGTGAGCGTGAAACCATGATCGAAACTGTCACCAAGATCGACCTTCCGGTGGACGAGGCGCTGTCCATCATGAAGAACCGCGTGAGCTCCGGCGCGGGCAAGCGGGTGAGCATCGTCACCGGCACCCACGGCGACGAGCTCGAGGGCCAGGCCGTGTGCTTCGAGGTGCTCCGTCGCCTGGCCGAGCATCCGGAGTTTCTGAACGGCACCGTGGACGTCTACCCCGCCACGAATCCGCTGGGCATCGACTCCATCACCCGCGGCATACCGGGCTTCGACCTAGACATGAACCGCATCTTCCCCGGCGCGGAGGACGGCGTGATGACCGAGTTCATCGCCGCCCGCATCGTGGAGGACATCCGGGGCAGCGACGTCTGCCTGGACATCCACGCCAGCAACATCTTCCTGCGGGAGATCCCGCAGATTCGCGTGAACATCGACACCGCCAGGACGCTGATCCCGCTGGCGAAGCACATGAACGTGGACTTCGTCTGGGTCCACGCGGCGGCGACGGTGCTGGAGAGCACGCTGGCACACTCGCTCAACTCCATCGGCACGCCCACGCTGGTGGCCGAGATGGGCGTAGGCATGCGCATCACGCCCGAGTACATGCGCCAGCTCAGCGACGGCGTGTTCAGCCTGATGGCGCACCTGGGTGTCTGGACCGGCCCGGTCGAGGCGCCGCGCGAGCCCATCATCTCCACCGACGGCAAGGTCTGCTTCATCAACGCCGGGGCCTCCGGCATCTTCCTGCCCGCGGTGGAGCACACCAAGTCCGTGGCGAAGGGCGACTGCCTGGGCCACATCGTCAACCCCCTGACCGGCCGCACGGTGGACGAGCTCCTCTCCCCCTGCGACGGCATGGTGTTCACGCTGCGGGAGTACCCCGTGGTGGACGAGGGCTCGCTGATCGCCCGGATACTGGAGGTGTGAGCATGGAGCGCAAACTGATCTTCGAACTCAAATCCCTGTACCGGGACAGCCTGCGCGTGACCGGCTTCACCTTCGGCGAGGGCGAAAAGTCCGCCTGCGTCGTGGGCGCGCTGCGCGGCAACGAGGTGCAGCAGCTCTACACCTGCGCCCAGCTGGTGAACGCCCTCAAGCGCATCGAGCGGGAGGGCGGCATCACCCCGGGCAAGAGCATACTGGTGGTGCCGTCGGTCAACTCCGCCTCGATGAACATCAAGAAGCGCTTCTGGCCCACGGACAACACGGACATCAACCGCATGTTCCCCGGCTACAACCTGGGCGAGACCACCCAGCGCATCGCCGCCGGGCTCTTCGACGCCATCAAGGACTACCAAAACGGCATCCAGTTCGCCAGCTTCTACATCCCCGGTGTGTTCGTGCCCCACGTGCGCATGATGAAGACCGGCTACGAAAACCTCGACAAGGCGAAGGAGTTCGGCCTGCCCTACATCATCCTGCGCCAGCCCCGGCCCTACGACACCACGACGCTCAACTACAACTGGCAGGTCTGGGAGACGGACGCCTTCTCCCTCTACGCCGGGACGACGGACACCATCGACCGGGCGGGCGCGATCCAGGCCGTGAACGCGGCGCTCAACTTCCTGCGCAAGGAGGGCATACTGCTCGGCTCCGGCCGGGCCCACGAGGGCTACATCTCCAGCGTGGTCGAGGAAGAGGACCTGGTCAACGTTAAGTCCGCCCAGGCCGGGCTGTTCGAGTCGTTCTGCAATCCCGGCGCCAACGTGACCCGCGGCCAGCTGCTGGCGCGCATACTCGATCCCTGCGACGCCAGCGTCCGGGCGAACATCGTCTCCCCCGCCGACGGCGTGATCTTCTTCGCCCAGGAGGACCCGCTGGTCTACGCCAACGCCAGCGTATTTCGGATCATACCGGAGTAACGCCGGGGCGCGCCTCGACGGCGGAGCGATCGAGTGGCATATCAAAAGCTGCCGGAACCGCATGGTTCCGGCAGCTTCTCCTTTGTTTGGGAGTGTGGCAGACGCTTACGCCGCCGCTTCCTCCTCTTCCGCGCACGCATCGATCAGCATCGTGAAGTAGGGCAGGAAGGCGTCGTTTCCGTCTGCCACGTGCCACTCGGGATGGTACTGCACGGCGAGCATGAACTGGTCCGGATCGGCCAGCTCGAGGGCCTCGACCATGCCGTCGTCCGCCACGGCGGTGACGACCAGACCATCGCCCACGTCCTTCACGCCCTGGTGGTGCCAGGAGTTGACCTCATACTGGCCCGCGCCGCCCATGGCCTGGGCGACCAGGCTGTCGGCATCCTCAATGGTGATGTTGTGATAGGCGAAGTCCTCTCCCGCCGGGTCGCGGTGCGACACCTCGACGTCGGATTCAAACTGGCTGGGGATGTCCTGATACAGCGTGCCGCCGCAGACGACGTTCATCATCTGCAGGCCGCGGCAGGTGCAGAGTATGGGTATGTCGATGTCCAGCGCGACCTTCGTAAGCCAGTAGTCGGAGACGTCGCGCACATCGTTGACGTACTCCAGCTTCTCGTCGGGCTCCTCGCCGTAGTAGGCGGGGCCGATGTCCTCGCCGCCGGTCAGGATGACGCAATCCACGCCGGAGAGCACCGCCTTCGCGCTCTCCTCATCGGTGATCTGGTCCAGATACACGGGCTCGCCGCCGGCCTTGGTCACGGCGTCGATGTAGGCCTGGGTATCCTCGTCCGGCTCGCCATTCTCAAAGTCCGCGACCCAGGAGACGCCGACCCTGACCTTGTCCCCCTCCGGGGCGTACTCGGCAAGCGCTGCGAGGGACGCGCACAGCGCGACCGCCAGCAGCACAGACATCAGCTTCTTCATCGCAAATACTTCCTTTCCATTGTCGTTTGTTGCAATGTTTATGGGCGACGCACCGGCCAGCGGCGCGCAGCTTTCTTTATTTAGGCGATTTAAGGCACCGCCGCACAGAACGGCGGCACGTCAGGCGATGCCTTTTCCGCCATCTGCACTTGCAAATTTCTTGACTTGCATCCAGCAAGCCTGCGAAATTTGAAAGCACATCTGACGAAAAATTCATTCGCCTGCCGACCACCTTATCTGTGCGGTGTTGCCTTAGGCGGCCACCAGGCCCAGGATCAGATAGCCGATCACGGCCAGGCCGCCGCAGGTCAGCGCGTAGGGCAGCTGGGTCTTGACGTGGTCCAGGTGGTCCGATGCGGAGCCCATGGACGAGAGGATCGTGGTGTCGGACAGCGGGGAGCAGTGGTCGCCGAACACGCCGCCGCCGGCCACCGCCGCGAATACGGCCACGACCATCGTGGTGAGCTCGCCGTTGCTCATCGTGAACGCCAGCGGCAGCGCGATGGGCATGCAGATGGCGAAGGTGCCCCAGGAGGAGCCCGTGGCAAACGCCATGATCGCCGCCACGATGAAGATCACCGCGGGCAGAAGCTTCGGCGTCAGGAAGCCCTGGGTGATGGAGATGATGTAGTTCGCCGTGCCCATCTCCTTGGACAGGCCGTTGACGGAGTAGGCCAGCGCCAGCAGCACCACGGCCGGCAGCGCGCCCTTGATGCCGCTCATCAGCGTGCCCATGACCTCCTTGAAGGGGATGCCCTGCACCATCATCGAAATGGTCATGAAGATCACGACCAGCGTGAACGCCTGCATGGTCTTGGCGGAGCCGTAGATGGAGTAGGTCGCGATGGCGATGGAGATGATCATCAGCACCGGCAGCAGGAAGTTCAGGAACACCCGGGGCTTGAAGCCGGGGTACATCTCCATGCGGGTAAGCTCCTCGCCGGTCAGCGGCTGCGCGCCGTCGGCCAGCACCTTGCCGGTCTCCATGGCGCGCTGCTCGGCCTTCTTCATCGGGCCGAAGTCCTTGACGATGCCGGAGCCGATCAGGCCCACGAACAGCACCGCCAGGATCGGATAGAAGTTCAGCGGAATGGCCTTCAGGAAGAGCTTGCTCGCGTCGGCCTCGGTCACGATGCAGCCCACGCCCACGGCCAGGCCCATCAGGTACGCCGCCCAGCCGGTGATCGGCACCAGCACGCTCACCGGCGCGGAGGTGGAGTCGGCGATGTAGGCCAGCTTCTCGCGGGAGATGCGCGCCTTATCGGTGATGGAGCGCATCGTGCAGCCCACGAACAGCGGGCTGAAGGAGTCGCTGAAGTAGACGAACATGCCCAGCACCCAGGCGGCCAGCTGCGCGGCCTTGCGGCTCAGGTGCCGGTCGTGCACCCACTGGGAGAAGCCCTGGATCGCGCCGGTCTTCTGGAAGTAGGCCACCAGTATGCCGATCATCGTGTTGAGCAGCAGCACCCAGGAGTAGTCGGTGGTGCCCATGTTGTTCTGCAGCAGGTTCGGGAAGCCCAGGAAGAAGGCTTCGATGATGTTCTGCCCGGCGGCCAGCCCGGTGAAGATCGTGCCGGTGATGCAGGCGATGGCCAGCGCGACGATGGTGTTCTTCGTAACGAAGGACAGCACGATGGCCAGCAGCGCCGGTATGACGGAGATAAAGCCCATGCTCGCAAGTTCTTGCATTTGGTTTGCCTCTCTTTCGCAGTCGGAGGGGTAGCGTTGCTTCGGTAGGTTTGAATCTACAGCTTCACCTGGTCGAGGGGAAGCAGGTTATCGGAGCGCGTGACGGTGGCCGGCGGCGCGGGATCGAGCTTGCGATCCGCGATGCCCAGTATGTCCTCGGGCCGCACCCAGGGGCGGCCTTGCAGCGCGCTGGTCTCCTCGTGGGTGAGATACCCTTTGTACGCGGTCAGCGCGCGGCGCAGGAAGCCGTCGCGGGCGCAGGCCTCGGCCAGGCCGTTGTTGAGGATCGAGCGGAAGTGCGGGATCACCGACGCGGCGTAGGCGATGGACGTGCTGTTTGCGATGGCGCCGGGGATGTTGCTCACGCAGTAGTGCACCACGCCCTCCTCGATGTAGCGGGGATGCTCGTGGGTCGTCTCATGGAAGGACTCGATCGCGCCGTTGTCGTCGTTGCTGATGTCCACGATGACGCTGCCCTTCTCCATGAGCTTGAGCATCGAGCGCTCGATCAGGAAGTCGTTGCGCCCCTTGGGCCACTTGACGCAGTTGAGCACCATGTCCGTCTGCGGCAGCAGCGCGGCGATGTTCTCCTTCGTGCAGATCATCGTGTCGATGTGCTCGTTGTACTGACGCTTGAGCGTGCGCAGCAGGCCGATGTTGATGTCCATCACCGTGACCCGCGCGCCCAGGGCGTAGAGCACGGACAGCGCCGCCTGGCCCACGGTGCCGCCGCCGAGGATAATGACCTTCATCGCCGGAGCGCCGCCCAGGCCGCTGACGAACTTGCCCTTGCCGCCGTTGATGCTGAGCATCGACTCCAGGCCGAACAGCGCGCCCTGCTTGCCCGCGGCCTCACAGTTGGGCGAGCCATAGCGGTGGCAGTCCTCGGCGGTGATGGCGATGCACTTGGAATCCAGGATCGCCTGCACCTCCTCCGGGTGCGCCGCCGGATGGATGCAGGTGAAGATGATCTGGCCCTCGCGCAGCAGCGGGAATTCCACGGGCTCCAACTCCTTGACCTTGGTCACGAAGTCGGCGCGGGCGTAGATCTCCTGCATCGTGTCCACCAGCTCGGCCCCGGCCTGGGCGTAGGCCTCGTCCGGGAAGCCGGCCTTCTCCCCCGCGCCCTTCTGCACCAGCGCTTTGTGGCCGTCGCCCACGATGGTGGCGATCTCGCCCGGCGTGCAGATGGTGCGGTACTCGCCGTTCTTGATGTCCTTCAAAAGTCCGAATACCATTGGTTCCACCCCCTAAACAAATCAAACGGGCCATCGAAGCAAAAGACTTCGGTGGCCCGCTGCGTCCATCTCTTGCCCGGTGCGGCAGCGCTCTCCGGACGCCTGGCATTCGCCCGGAACAGTTCTGAACCTGTTCGGTCCAGACCCAAGCGGGAATCCCGCTTTCGGCGGATCGCCCTTTCCCGCGCCCTAGCGGCACCCCCGTACAGAACGGCGGCGCGTCAGGCGATGCCTTTTCCGCCATCTGCTGCTTGCAAATCTCTCGACTTACCTCCAGTAAGCCTTCGAGCTTTGCAATTGCATCTGACGAAAAATTCATTCGCCTGCCGACCACCT